>JARXAU010000159.1 GCA_029865675.1 Rhodoferax sp. | reverse complement strand
GAAAACAGCGCGGGGCCGACAAAGGGCAAATCACCCAAGAACGGCACCGCATGGGCCACCTGGGTTTCGAGCTTTTTGCCCACGTAGGCCACACCCACAAAGGCCGAAAAACCGCCGCCAAACAAGCTGATGGCCAAGCCGGTGGCGTATTGGTTGGTGTTGAGCCAAATCACCAAAACCCCAAACAGCGCCGCCGCCACCGCGCCCGCCAAAGCGCCCGCCCCAAAGGCCAGCCAGGGGTTGCCGGTATGAAAGGCCACTGCAAAACCCACCACCGCAGCAATGAGCATCATGCCTTCGGAGCCCAGGTTGATGACGCCGACTTTTTCGTTGATCAGCAGACCCAGACCGGCCAGCGCCAGCGGGGTGCCAGCGGACAAGGTGGCAGCAATGAGCAGGGCAAATTCGTTCATGCGCGCGCGCTCCGGCCCACGCGGTAGTGGATTAGGGTGTCGCAGGCCAGCAAGGAAAACAGCAGCACCCCCTGAAAAATGCCAGTGAGCGCCGAGGGCAGGCCCAGCCGCGACTGCGCCAGCTCGCCGCCTATCAAAAACATGCTCAGCAGTACGCTAGCCACCACGCAGCCCAGTGGGTGCAGCCGCCCCACTTAGGCCACGATGATGGCGGTAAAGCCGTAGCCGGTGGACACGTGGGGCGTGAGCTGGCCTATGGGTCCGGTCACTTCAAACGCACCCGCCATGCCCGCCAAGGCGCCCGAGACCAGCATGGACGACCACAGCGAAGTGCGGGCAGAAAACCCGGCGTAGCGCGCCGCCGCTGGCGCCTGGCCACCCACTTGCAACTGGTAGCCCCGGTAGGAGCGGGACAAAAACACCCACATCGCCACCACCAGCACCAGCGCCACCACGCTGCCCCAGTGCAGGCGGAACCCGGCCAGCATGCGCGGCATGCCCATATCAAAATTGACGGTTTGCGGAAAGTTAAAGCCTTGGGGGTCTTTCCAGGGGCCAAACACCAGATAGCTCAAAAACAAATTGGCGACGTATACCAGCATCAGGCTGACCAAAATTTCGCTGGCGTTAAAGCGGTCGCGCAGCGCCGCCGTGACGCTGGCCCACAGCGCGCCGCCCAGCATGCCCGCCAGCGTGGCGATGGGGAAAAACGCCCAGTTGCCCATGCCCACCTTGTGCATGGTCAACCACATGGCGATGCCGCCGGCCGCCACACCGCCCATCAAAAACTGCCCTTCGGCGCCAATATTCCACACGTTGCTGCGGTAGCACAGCGCCAGACCCAGGGCGCACAGCACCAAAGAGGTGGACTTGAGCGCCAGCTCGCTCAGAGCCCGCGTGCCATGCAGGGGTTCGAGCAAAAACACCTGCAAGCCGCGCACCGGGTCGGCACCCAAGGCCACGAACATCAAAAATGCCACCGCTATGGTGATGACCAAGGCCACCACCGGCGAGGCGTAGCCCATGAAGCGCGAGGGCTCGGCGCGGGGCTCAAGCCGCCACATGCTGCGCTCCGGTTGCGGGGGCTAGTGCGGTCGCGGTTGCGGTTGCGGTTGCGGTTGCGGTTTCGGCGGGTGTTGCGCCCCCGTCTTGCGGCCACAGCCCGCTCATCCACACGCCCACCATTTCTACAGTCGCGTCTTGGGTGCGCACCGGGGGCGAGAGCCGGCCGTGCGCCACCACGTGCAGGCGGTCGCAAATCTCGAACAGCTCTTCAATCTCTTCGCTGACTACCAGCACCGCGCAGCCGGCGTCGCGCAAAGCCAAAATCTCGGCCCGTATTTGCGCCGCCGCGCCCACGTCCACGCCCCAGGTGGGCTGCGACAAGATCAGCAGCTTGGGTTGGGCCGACACCTCACGGCCCACAATGAATTTTTGCAAATTGCCGCCCGACAGAGACTTGGCTAGCGCCTGCGGCCCACCGGCCTTGACCTTGAAGCGCGCGATGATGGCCGCCGCCTGCGCGTCCAAGGCTTTGGGGCGCAGCCAAGCGCCCGCACTCAGGCTGTCGGTGCGCGTGAGCAGCAGGTTGTGCGCCAGGCTCATGGCGGGCACCGCACCACGGCCCAGGCGCTCTTCGGGCACGAAATGCAGGCCCAGCGCGCGCCGGGCCTGGGGCGGCAACTGGCCCACCGGCTGGCCGTCGATGGCCACCATGGCCGCCTCGGCACGCACGTCTTCGCCCGACAGCGCATACAGCAGCTCCCGCTGCCCGTTGCCCGAGACGCCCGCGATGCCGACGATTTCACCAGCGCACACCTGCATGTCCATGGCCTGCAAGTCCACGCCAAACGGGTCCACACACTGCAAGCTCAGGCCGCGCACTTGCAAGACGGCGGGCCCCGCCTGGCGGTCCCGGTGCACCAGTTTTTGCGGCTCGGCACCAATCATCAGGCGCGACAAAGAGGCATTGGACTCGTTGGCCGGGTTGCACACGCCGGTGACCTTGCCGCCGCGCAACACGGTGCAGGCGGTGCACAGGGCGCGGATTTCATGGAGCTTGTGGCTGATGTACACAATGCTGCAGCCTTCGGACGCGAGCTGCTGCAGCACCACAAACAGTTTTTCCACTGCCTGGGGCGTGAGCACCGAGGTGGGCTCATCCAAGATGAGCAACTGCGGGTTGGTGAGCAAGGCGCGGATGATTTCTACCCGCTGCATCTCCCCCACGCCCAGGGTGTGCACCGGGCGGCTGGGGTCGATGTCCAGGCCGTACTGGACGGCTTTTTGGGTGATGCGCTCGGACACCTGGTTCAGGCTCAAGCCCTTGTCCAGACCCAGCCACACGTTTTCGGCCACCGTCAGCGTGTCAAACAGGTTGAAATGCTGAAACACCATGCTGATGCCCAGCGCGCGTGCCTCTTTGGGGTTGCGAATCTGGACCGCCTGGCCGTTGAACACCATCTGCCCGGCGTCGGGCTTGACCGAGCCGTAAATGATCTTCATCAGCGTGGACTTGCCCGCGCCGTTTTCACCCAGCACCGCGTGCGTCTGGCCGGGCAGTACCGTCAAAGCCACTTCGCTGTTGGCCACCACGCCCGGATAGGCCTTGGTGATGCCAGTGAGTTGAAGACGGGGGACAGACATGCGGCTTTTGGGGGGGATGGTGCGACTGCGGGAGGCCAGCGGTGAATGAGTGCGTATGCTAACGACTTGCAAAGGGTGAACTTCACCTGAATTACCCTTGCACCAACTTGAGGCACACAGGACGGGTTTGATGGACACACTAGCAAGTAGCCAGCCGGGCAGCAGCAAGCCGGTCCGGTTTTTCAAAGGTGGCACGGTGCACACGCTGGAACAGGTGGCGCCCACGCGCACCCTGCTGGAAGTGCTACGCGAAGACCTGCATTGCACCGGCACCAAAGAGGGTTGCGGCGAAGGCGACTGCGGCGCCTGCACCGTGGTGGTGGGCGAGCTGCGTGGCGGCACGCTGCACACCCGGGCGGTGAACAGCTGCATCAAGCTGGCGCACTCAATGGACGGCCTGGCGCTGTGGACCGTGGAAGACCTGGCCGCGCCCGACGGCAGCCTGCACCCGGCGCAGGCCGCCATGGTGGCCTGCCACGGCTCGCAATGCGGCTTTTGCACGCCGGGCTTTGTGATGAGCCTGGCGGCACTCGCGGAGCAGCCGCCGGGCAAGGCGATCAGCCGCGAGACCGCGTCACACGCCTTGTCAGGCAATTTGTGCCGCTGCACTGGCTACCGGCCCATATTGGACGCGGCGCAGACCATGGGCGACTTGCCGCGCCAGAGCCTGGACACGCCCGCAGTGCGCAGCGGCCTGCGTGCGCTGGCCCAAGTGGCACAAGCCGAAGCCGCCGCGCTAGCGCCCCGTCAAACCGCAGCCCAAGGCGCCCTGAAGCCTGCCGCTAGCGCCTATGCCGCGCCCACCGACTTGGCCACCCTGCTGGCGCTGCGCCAGGCGTATTCCGACGCACAAGTCGTAGCCGGATGTACCGATGTCGGCTTGTGGATCACCAAACAGCACCGCGACTTTGCCCAGGTGCTGGACGTGACGCGCGTGGAGGAACTGCGCCAGATCGACCATTACCAGCACCACATGGCCATCGGCGCGGCAGTCAGCCTGACCGATGCCTACGCCGCCCTGGTGGCGCAGCGCCCGCAGTTGCAAAGCTTTGCACAGCGCTTTGCCGGCCTGCCGGTGCGCAACGCGGGCACGCTGGGCGGCAATGTGGCCAACGGCTCGCCAATCGGAGACTCCATGCCGCTACTGATTGCCCTGGACGCCCACCTGGTGCTGGCCAGCGCCAGTGGCTACCGCGAAATGCCGTTGGAGGACTTTTACCTCGCCTACCGTAAAACCGCTCTGCGCGCCGATGAAGTCGTGGGCTGGATTACCGTGCCCAAGCCCTTGCCCGCCCCGCGCAGTCGCAGCAAAACAAGCTTTGCCAGCGGCGAGTTCTGCCGGGTCTACAAAATCTCCAAGCGCCATGAGGACGACATCTCCGCCGTTTGCCTGGCGTTGCAACTGCGCTTGGACAAAGGCCAAGTGGTGGACGCGTCCATAGGCGCAGGGGGCGTGGCCGCCACGCCCGTGCGTGCCCGCGCCACCGAAGCCGCACTGCGGGGCCAGCCCTGGAACGCAGAAACGGTGCGCGCCGCCATGGCCACACTGCGCGCCGAATTCGCGCCGATTTCGGACATGCGCGCCACCAGCGCCTACCGCCGCGAGGTATTGGGCAGCCTGCTGTGGCGCTACTGGCTGGAGAGCCAAGGCAGCATCGCCACCGACTTGCAAAGTTTGAGCCTGGAAGGGCCACAACCATGAAAAACGCCACGCCCGTGAAGCCCCGCAAGGCCACAAAGAGCGGCACGCTCGGAAAGTCCGCCGCACCAGCGCCATCAGCAGCCCCCAAGCCCCTGGCCAGCGGCCGCACCATCGCCCACGAGAGCGCACTAGCCCAAGTGGCGGGCGCAGCCACGTATATCGACGACATGCCCGAACTGCGCGGCACGCTGCACGCGGCGCCCATCCTGTCCACCCAGGCCCACGGCCATTTGCGTGGCGTGGACGCCACAGCGGCGCTGGCCATGCCGGGCGTGGTGGGCGTGGTCTTGAGTGGCGACGTGCCCGGCGACCCCATGCTGGCCGCGTTTGCCGGAGACGAGCCGGTGTTTGCCATGGACACGGTGCAGCACGTGGGCCAGGTGGTTGGCTTGGTGGTGGCCAAAACCGTGATGCAAGCCCGCCGCGCTGCGCGCAAGGTGGCGCTGCACATCGACGCCCTGCCCGCCATCCTGACGGTGCACGAGGCCCTGGCCGCGCAAAGCTATGTGTTGCCGCCGGTGCACGTGCGCCGGGGCGATGTGCAAAAAGGCATGGCGCAGGCCGCACACACCTTGCGCGGCACCTTGGAAGTGGGCGGGCAAGAGCACTTTTACCTGGAAGGCCAGGTGGCCTACGCCGTACCGCACGCGCAGGGCCAGTGGTCGGTTTACAGCAGCACCCAGCACCCCGGCGAGGTGCAGCACTGGGTGGCGCACGCGCTGGGCCTGCACAACCACGCGGTGCGGGTGGAATGCCGGCGCATGGGCGGCGGCTTTGGCGGCAAAGAAACCCAGGCCGGCCATGTGGCGGTGTGGGCGGCCGTGGCGGCGCACAAGTTCAAGGCGCCGGTCAAGCTGCGCCTGGACCGCGACGACGACTTCATGGTCACAGGCAAGCGCCACCCCTTTGCCTACGAATACACCGCCGGTTTTGACGCCACCGGTCGCCTGACCGCGCTGGACTTGATGATGGCGGCCAACTGCGGCTTTAGCGCCGACCTCTCCGGCCCGGTGGCCGACCGCGCGGTGTTCCACAGCGACAACGCCTACTTTTTAGAGAACGTGGCTATCGCCTCCTACCGCTGCAAAACCAACACCCAAAGCCACACCGCGTTTCGCGGCTTTGGCGGGCCGCAGGGCGTGGTGGTGATCGAAGCCATCTTGGGCGACATCGCGCGCCACCTGGGCCTGGACGCACTCGATGTGCGCATGCGCAACCTGTACAGCGACGAGGCGCTAACCGACCAAGGCACGGGCGGCCCCCACGCCATGCTGCGCCGCGACACCACGCACTACCAGATGAAGGTGGAAGACAACATCCTCGCGCCCCTGCTGGGCACGCTAGAAGCCACGTCCAGCTACCGCCAGCGCCGCGCCGAGATTGCCGCCTGGAACGCGAGCAGCCCGGTGCTCAAGCGCGGCTTGGCGATCACGCCGGTCAAGTTTGGCATCAGCTTTACCGCCACCTTGTTCAACCAGGCCGGGGCCTTGGTGCATGTGTATTTGGACGGAAGCGTGCGCATCCACCACGGCGGCACCGAAATGGGCCAGGGCCTGCACACCAAGGTGACGCAAATCGTGGCCGACGAACTCGGCGTGCCCTTTGAGCGCGTGCTGTGCAGCGCCAGCGACACCAGCGCCATCCCCAACGCATCGGCCACGGCCGCGTCTGCGGGCACCGACCTCAATGGCCGCGCCGCCCAGTTTGCTGCCGCCCAAGTGCGCGACAACCTGGCCGCCTTTGTCTGCGGCCTGGACGGCTGTGGCGCAGGCGCCATCCAGTTCCGCGCGGGGCAGGTCATCTCGCCCACCGCCACGCGCAGCTTTGACGCCGTGGCGCAAATGGCCTACGCCAACCGCATCCAGCTCTGGAGCGACGGCTTTTACCGCACACCCAAAATCCATTACGACAAAACCACGCTCACCGGCCGGCCCTTCTACTACTTTGCCTACGGCGCTGCCTGCACCGAGGTGGCGATTGACACGCTCACCGGCGAGAGCCGGGTGCTGAAAGTGGACATCCTGCACGACGTGGGGCGAAGCATCAACCCGGGCCTGGACGTGGGCCAGATCGAAGGCGGCTTTGTGCAAGGCATGGGCTGGCTGACCACCGAGCAATTGGTGTGGAACGACCAAGGCCAGCTTTCCACCCACGCCCCCAGCACCTACAAAATCCCCACCGCAGGCGACGTGCCCGCCCACTTCAAAGTCGATTTGTGGCCCGAGGCCAACCGTGAGGACAACGTGTTTGGCTCCAAAGCCGTGGGCGAGCCGCCCTTTATGCTGGCCATCAGCGTGTTTGAAGCACTGCGCGACGCGGTAGCCCAGGCGCGCGGCCCCGGCGCTGGCCCGGTGCAACTGAACGCCCCGGCCACGGCGGAGAACGTGCTCTGGGCCTTGCGCGGCTAAGACTTCGGTCGTTTTGCGATGCAGATAAGCGCTCCACTGTTGCGCCAGATTGAAGACCAGCGCCTGACCAGCACCGCCATCGGCGACGCCATGCAGGCGCAAGTGCAAGCCCTCGCCGCCGCCTTGGGCATCACCCTGCGCGCCCCGCCGACGTGGCCCACCACCTGCTGCGGCAGGGGCTGCGGCACCTGCGTGTGGGAGGGCTATTACAACGCCTTGGACTGGTGGCGCGAGGACGCGCTGGACGCGGTGCGGGCGACCGGCGTTGGCCTAGGGCGCGACGCAAGCACCCCCTGACGCCGCCCGCCCCACTGCGGGCAAGGACCGCAAGCACGGCAGCCCGAAAGTCAATACCCAAACCAGCAAACCGTATAACCAGCTAGCGGGTAAACTGGCCTGCATGAAAACCACGCTAGACCTTCCAGACGACTTGGTGCGCGCCATGAAAATGCGCGCGCTCCTGCAAGGGCGCACGCTGCGCGACCTGGTGGCAGACTTTTTGCGCCAGGGTTTGGGCATGGCAGCGCCACAGGCAGCGCCAGTGCCGCCGCCGGGCTCCATGGTGGAAACGGCGCCCAATGGCCTGCCCACCATCCGTTGCAATGCCAATGCTCCTGCCACCACTCTGGGCTTGCAAGACCTGCTCGCGCTAGAGCAAGATGCCCAAACCACCGAGGACTTGCAGCGTGCCAGCCGCCCTGTTTGACACCAACGTGTGGCTGGCCGCCATCTTTCCGACCCACCCTTTTCATGCCCAGGCCCAGCAGGCGCTGCAAAACGCCAGCAGCACGGCACCGGCGCTCTGGTGCCGCGCCACCGAGCAAAGCTTTTTGCGCCTGGCCACCACGCCTGAGCTGCTCAAAGCCTATGGCGCACAGGGCATGGGCAACCGCGACGCCTTGCAAGCCCTGGATGCGCTGCAAGCCTTGCCGCAGGTGGGTGCGCTGGATGAAGCGCCCGGCGTGCGTGCGCTATGGCGCCAGTTAGCCACGCGCGACACGGCTTCGCCCAAGGTCTGGATGGACGCTTACCTGGCCGCCTTTGCCATCACGGGCGGCCTTCGCATGGTTACGCTGGATGGGGACTTCCATCAGTTCGCGCCCCAGGGTCTGGATTTGCTGCTCTTGGGGGCCTGAACCGCCATGGCGCTTGCACCACCGGGCACGCTCGGCATCGATTTCGGCACCTCCAATTCCGCCGTGTCCTGGGCTGCGCCAGGCGGCACAGCGCGTCTGATTCCGCTAGAAGACGCGGCCCTGGCCATGCCGACGGCGGTGTTTTTCAACAGCGAAGACCTCAGCACCCACTTTGGCCGCGACGCGGTAGGGCAGTACCTAGTAGGCACCGAGGGGCGCCTGATGCGCTCGCTCAAAAGCCTGCTGGGCAGCCCACTGCTGCTGGAGACTACCGAGGTAAACCATAGGCCAATGAGTTTTCAAGACATCATCGCCACCTTTTTGGCCACGCTGCGCGAGCGCGCGGCCCACGCCTTGGGCCATGCGCCTACGCGCGTGGTGATGGGGCGGCCCGTGCATTTTGTGGACGACGACCCGGCGCGCGACGCGCAGGCCCAAGCGTCTTTGCTGCACGCTGCGCAGGCTGTCGGCTTCACGGACGTGTCCTTCCAGCTCGAACCCATTGCCGCTGCGCTGGACTACGAGCGCCGCCTGAGCAAGGAAAGCACGGTGCTGGTGGTGGACGTGGGCGGCGGCGCCTCAGACTTTACGGTGGTGCGCCTGGGGCCGCAGCGCATGCAGCAAGGCAATCGCCAAGAAGATGTGCTGGCCACCAGCGGCGTGCACATTGGCGGTACCGACTTTGACCAAAAACTGAGTCTGGAGATGGTGATGCCGCTCTTGGGCTACGGCCACCTGGGGCCGCAGGGGCGCGAAGTGCCCAGCCGGGTGTTTTTTGAGCTGTCTACCTGGCACCTGATCCACTGGCTCTACCAGCCGCGCGCTATCGCCCAGGCGCAGGCGCTGTGGACCAACTACACCGACCCTGCCTTGCACCAGCGCCTCATGCAGGTGTTGCAGCAACGTCTGGGCCACCACCTGGCGCACGACGTGGAGCAGGCCAAGATTCGCTGCTCCGAGAGCAATGGCGACGCGGAACTCGATTTGGCCTATGTGGCGCCTGCGCTGCGCGCCGCAATGACCGTGGGCGCACTGGAAGAACACCTGCGCGAGCTGCTGGCACGCACCGTGGCTTGCGCCCGTGAATGCGTGCAAGCCGCTGGCCTGCGCTCGCAGGCGGTGGACGCGGTGTACCTTACCGGTGGCTCGTCCGCGCTACGGCCTTTTCAGGCGGCATTGCAGGCGGCGTTTCCCGGAGTGCCGCTGGTCGAAGGCGACTTGTTTGGCGGCGTGGCCTCCGGTCTGGCCTACAGCGCCTGAACGCAGGCAAGCCATGCACTCGCTGGCCCCATACCGCCCGCCAGAGCGCGCCACTGCCTTTTACGCCAGTGGTGGTGGCGACGCACTGCGCAGCCGCAGCGTGAGCGACACGGTGCTCGTAAGCACGCTCGACGTACCCGCGCCCCCGCCCCGCTTGGTAGCTGACTGGACGCGCGACATTGCCGAGCAACTGGCCCTGGCACTGGGTGACGTAGAGCCGCTACCCCTTGCCCGCGCCCGCCTGCGCTGGCCCGATTACCGCCATTGCGTGCAGGCGGTGACCGACTGGACGCACGCCCTGGGCCTGGCAGACCTGTTGGCCCAGAGCGAGGTCGCGTTGATGGTGTGCCGGGGCGCCCGCTACCACCACGACGCCGCGCAGTACGGCGGCGCAGCTTTTTGCAATCTGTTTCTCAGTGACGACCGGGCGCTGGACTTGCACTTGTCCCTTACGGGTCAGCGCATCCCCCTGCGCCGGGGCACCGTGGTGCTGTTTGACACCGGCCAGCCGCACGCTGTCATTCCCCGGCACCGCAGCAGCTTCGCCGAGGCCGATTTCCCGCCTGATCTGGACTGCGCCCAGGTGTTTTTGACTTGGGAGCTGCCCATCGAAACCCCGGCGCTGGCCAAGGCGATGGGTATCGCCTTTGACACCGCGTCCGCCGCCGCCCTTCAGATAAAGGAGCCGCAGCTCTGGCACCAGGGCGCACCGGGCAACGTGTGCCCGCACTCCGGCCGCTGGCTTGCGGTAGGTAGTCCGTTAGACTGAGCCAAAGGAAAAAACACTATGGCAGGCGTATTCGGCAAAGACCCCCACATGAAAAAGAACCCCCGCGCGGAGGTAGAGCGGCTCAACTTGGAGCGCAAGCGCAAGCTGGCCGAAGCGGCAAGTAAGTTCAACCAGAAGCGGGTGCAAGCGCCTGGGACCACGCCTACGGCGAAATAGCAGCAAGACAGCGACAAAAAAGGCCCCGATCGGGGCCTTTTTTTGTGGCGCGGCCCGCCCTACAGCACCAACACCCCCCGAAAGTCGTTCACATTGGTGTGCGTGGGGCCGGTGACCACCAGGTCGCCCAGGGCTGAGAAGAAGCCGTAGGCGTCGTTGCGCTCCAGGTGGTCGCTCAGCTTCAAGCCCAGGGCGGCGGCGCGCGCCAGGGTGTCGGGGGCGACTTGGGCACCGGCGTTGTCTTCCACGCCGTCAATGCCGTCGGTGTCTGCGGCCAGCGCCCACACGCCGTCCATACCTTGAAGTGCCTGCGCCAATCCCATGCAAAACTCGCCTGCGCGGCCGCCCCTGCCCTTGGAGGCGCCGGGCGCGCGAGGGCGGATGGTGACGGTGGTCTCGCCGCCGCTAAAAATCACACACGGTTTTTGAAACGCACCCTGCCCTTTGGCCACGGCACGGGCTATGGCCGCGTGCACCTTGGCCACCTCGCGAGATTCGCCTTCCATCTCGTCGCTCAGGATGTAGGCGGCAATGCCCGCCGCGCGCGCGGCTTCGGCGGCGGCCTGCAGGCTTTGCTGTGGCGTGGCAATCAGGTGCAGGCCGTGGCCGTGGAAGGCCACATCGCCCGGCTTGGGGGTTTCCAGAGCGCCGCTTTGCAAAGCCTGCTCCACCGCCGCAGGCACGGCGATGGCGTAGCGGCGCAAGATGTCTAGCGCGTCTTGGCAGGTGGTGGCGTCGGCTACCGTGGGGCCGCTGGCGATGGTGGACGGGTCGTCGCCGGGCACGTCGCTAATGGTCAGCGTCACCACCCGGGCGGGGGCGCAGGCCGCGCCCAGGCGCCCGCCTTTGATGCGCGAGAGGTGCTTGCGCACGCAATTCATCTCACCGATGTGGGCGCCGCTCTCCAGCAATTGCTGGTTGATGCGCTGTTTGTCTTGCAGGCTCAAACCCTCGGCGGGAAGTGTCAGCAAGGCCGAGCCGCCTCCCGAGATCAGGCACAACACCAGGTCGTCTGCGGTCAGGCCCTGGGTCAGCGCCAAGATACGCTGGGCTGCTTCCAGCCCGGCAGCGTCAGGCACCGGGTGCGCGGCTTCCACCACCTCAATGCGTTGCGCCAGACCGGGCGGGCGCGGCGGCGTGTGGCCGTAGCGCGTGACTACCAGGCCTGAGAGGGGCGCATCCGCTGGCCACAAGGCCTCCACCGCCTGCGCCATGGCACCTCCGGCCTTGCCCGCGCCCAGCACCAGGGTGCGGCCCTTGGGTGGTGGGGGCAAAAAAGCGGAGGTGTTGTGCAAGGGCAAGGCGCGTTGCACAGCGGCGTGGAACAGGCTTTGCAAAAAGGCTTGGGGTGGGGAGCTAAGGGGCATAGTGGCGAATGATAGGGGGAGACTGCCGCGCTGGGTGAATCGGCTGTTGGCGTCATAGGTACACGCGCCGTTGATGTGCTGGAGAGGCTTTCCGCGCCCAGGCGGTTCGGGTTGAGCGGGGTTTGCCACTCCAGTGTGTTGAC
>JARXAU010000068.1 GCA_029865675.1 Rhodoferax sp. | reverse complement strand
CCGCAAAATCGCAATTCAATCCTCAGGGGCGAGGGACTGGTGGAACTCCACCCCGTTTACCGAGTGTGAGACTGCAGATTGCAGTTTTGCGGCATCAGGACTTGGCGGCGCAAATCGAAAGCGTCTGCCGCTGCGCTGCAGGCGGTGTACCGGTGTTGCGTACAGGTGTTGCGTACAGGTGTTGTTTACCAGCGACGCTCTACCAGGGCTGGGCTTATCCCGGCTTTCCTACGTCTTAAAACAGCACGCATTGGGGCACGGCGGTTGTCTCTTTTTAGCGAGAAGTTACTGCGGGGTATCTCACGGCCGTTACCGTAGCGGCAATGTGACGTCGGGCCATCGGTCTGTGGTGTCTATCCTGCCGAGGACCACGATGCCGGTGGGGCGAAACTCTTCCCTGACCACCGTTGTGTCCTCGTCTCCATTGCGCCAAGCGGACTGTATGCGCACATGGCCGTTTTTGCCGGACGGGACTTGATCGATGGTTGCTCCACCGGTTTCGCCGATCGCGCAGAACTTTCGTTCGCTGGACTTGCTAGCGATGGGGTAGAAAACCACATAGATGCGGTTGCGGCCGCTATTGCAGGGGTCATAGACCAACTTGACACCACTGAATTCGAGGTCGTACTGTGCAGCGCTCTTCGAGTTCCAGACCTCCGGACACTCCTTCTGCACCATTTGGGCGCGCCACTTCGCAGGATCTTTGATGGGCTTGCTGGGCCAATCTTCCCTCCAGTCTTTGACCTTGGGACAGGCATGGGAAAGCAAGGGCACACAGAGCGCAATGGCCACGCACCCGTTCGCAATTCGGCATACGGCAGCCACGTTAAAAGTTTTCACACAAGTCCTTCGCGACCGCGCACAAAAAAGCCCCCGAAGGGGCTTTTCCGTTTGTAAAGTTTCAATAACCGATGCGTTTTCGCTGGTCGGCATTTCGTTGGTGAAGCTTCTTGTTATTGGCTTTCAAGGCCTGCGCTAGAACCAAGGCCAAGACGGCTCCGACAATCAGGAAGACGTTGAGCAATGCAATTCCGGGGTCTGTGAACATAATGTGACTCATGATGTTGAGACTCCAGTATAGGCATTTGACCTTGCTTTGCAAGCCTCGCATCCTGCTGCAGGAAGCATGGCCTTGGCCAGCTCTGAACGGATCACCGAGCGTGTCATGCCTGCGGTGCGGCGGTGTTCATTTCGGCGTTCGAGTTCTTCGAGCTCATTGAGGTGAGCGTTGAGAATGCGCGAAAGGTACATCAAGGACAAGAACCAAAATCCCACGACGAGGCTGGTCTGGTAGCCATCCTTTTTGACACCCAGAAGGGCGGCGATCACAGCCCCGTAGTAAGCCGAGTGCATGACGAGTTCCTTCGCCCATTCGACGTCGCAGGCAGTTCCCAAAAGTTTAAAGCTTTGGGTGCGGGCCCAGGCTTTTACCCAGGGCCAAATTTCGACAGCAAACATGAGCGCAGTCGCAGCGAGTGCTGGCAAAAGCACTAGCAGAAAGGGCGCAATAGGTCCCATAGTTTTTTCTCCTTTTATTGGTTAGCGCACAGGTGCGCAAGTCAATCTCAGGAGGCCACGCTGTGGTGGCCTCCTGCACGATCAGTCGCATCCCCTAGCCTGAGGTGCTTGGCCGCCGGCTGTGCCCTTAGCGGCCTTTTTTGGCGGCCAGACGGTGGGCCCGAGCCAAGGTGCCGTGCTCGGTCGCCCGGTAGGCACAGTGGCGCAAGACACGCTTGTGGCGCTCTGCAAACGCGTCAGACCCGATGGCACAAACGCGGTAGTCCCAAACCTGCCAAGGTCTACCGAATGTCTCCAAGGCGGCCCGGTTCAGAACGGCTGCCCAAATGGCGTTCAGTTTGCGCAGCCTGGCCTCGTGGTACTGGGCGAGCTGGAGGTGCTCTGCCCTGCCCCACTCGGGCGCCAGTTTTCGCATCAAGGCACGCGCTACTGATGGGGCATGGCAGTATTTGGCGCATTGACGCACCGTCCAGCCGCGCATTCGCATGCGCGTGGTGTAGACCGGGTGGTTGAGGCTGGGCATCATGGAGCGGTCCCCGATTCAACTTTGCCTGGCCATAAGTCTTGTGCCTGACAGGACCAGACCGGAAGTTTCAAGACGGTGATCTCGTACTTGCGGGCTGCATCGCTATCCGATACGGTCCCCTCGCTTTCATCCCTGCAGTCGATTAAGTGTTCGTACGCCAGGTCAAAGGCATGGCGCTTGGCTTGGCTGGGCAGGCTGTGGCGGCTTGTCTCGTTGTTCTCCACATCGCGGAGCTGAAACGGGTGCGTGGCCACAAAGATGGCCCGCTCCATGGTTTTCTTGAATTGGTGCAGATTCATACTGCTTTCCTTTCTATGTACGTTGGTTTCTGGTGGTGAACCCAAGGACACAGCTCACCCCAAAGGGCGTTCAGTGCCCATGGGGGAGTTAACTCGGCAACGTGCAGCAGCACGTCGAATACGCAATGCACGGGGTGCGCCTACGAAGGCGCCCTGAGGCGCTTCGATAGGCTGCGTATTGGTGGATCAGTCCGGTGTGCAGCTACACGATAGATGCATGTCCCATCGCGTGTCTGCTGCATTGAAGGCGGGCACTAGGCCCGCAAATTGCCATTACGGCAAGTGTGATTAGTCTAGCAATGAAGATTGCCGGTTCGATGTAGCAAGGCAGCATTCCAGCAAGTGTTACGAGGAGATGTAAATCAGCTTCGCACAAAAACGCTGTGCGTCAAGCCTTCCTGCGGCGCATTGCTGCCGCTGACTATCGCGCGTTAGTTTTTGCAAGTTGTTGTTAAAATGGCAAGCGCATAGGCTTTGCCGTGCCGCTGGCGCATGCCAGTCTTAACTATCACCTCCGGGGTCCACGACCCCAGGGGTTGTCGGGCCCCATTTTTTGAAAGAGAAAAATGGAATCGAATCCGACCACCATGAGTAACCTGTCCCTTCTACAGGTGCTCTGCGGCCCTGACATTGCGCACTCCCTTGCCCATCGGCCACTTAACGAAGTTTTTGGCTTCAGCATGGCGCCTCCCATAGACGTCTTCGCCAGTGAAGAGCGCCTCCCCTACCCTGCCGTCCCTCAGGTGTTGGCTGCGAAAGAGTTGCTTACGCGGGCGATGCAAACTCGACTCGAAGGCGGCATTCGAATCGATCAATCTGACACGCTCAACGCCTACCTGTGCAGCAAGATAGGTCATCTGGGTTATGAGGTTTTTTGGTGTCTGTTCTTGAACAGCCAAAACGAACTGATTTCTGCGCATGAATTGTTTCGCGGCACACTGACCCAGACGAGCGTCTATCCGCGTGAGGTAGTCGTGATGGCGATGCGTGCCAATGCCTCGGCGGTCATTTTTTGCCACAACCACCCATCAGGGCAAACGATTCCCTCGCGTGCTGATGAACTGCTAACTCAAACGCTCAAACAGACCCTTGCTTTGGTCGATGTGCGTGTGCTCGATCACATCATCGTATCGGGGACAAGTGCTTTATCCATGGCGCAGCACGGCTTGGTTTGAGGCCATGTATCGCTACAACCAAGGCGGGCGCCGACGCTTTAATGGCCCGGATCCCGGTGGAGCAGCTCGGGCGATGGCAATCGCCGCTCGACTGCAATATGCCGCAGTGCACCAGGAGCTTGCGAAAGCCAGGGCGAAAGCCCTCAAAGGGTGGGCGCGGGTCGATCGCACTGGCCTGAGCCTTGTCGTATTTGACGATGTGCTGAGGCGCCATGGCTGGATTTGGTCATTTGCGCCAAAAATTTCTGGGCGCAGGGCGAGAGTCTGGGATCTGCCAGACGACCAGGTGGTCATTGCCTGTCAAGCAAGGCACTTCGTGGCGGTAGTGCACGGCATGCCAAACGATACCCGGGACTGCACCGACAAGATGGTTTATGGCTACTGGTTCAAACCCGTGCCCGCGCCATCACTTCCCCCAATACGAGGTCGCCGAATTTCCAAAAACGGCAACTCATTTTTAACTGATTGACTAATCTATGAAAAAAAACCAAGAACGCGCGGACGCGGCCGAGCTGGCGATTGCGCTTTACAAAACCCAAAACGACAATGAGGATGCGCTCTGCGACTTGCTCTGCGACTTGGAGCACCTGTGCGCACAGGATCCTTCGTACGGATCGTTTCAAGATGTGCTGCGCCTCGCCAAGGTGCACTTTTTGACTGAGACCTCGGATGACCTGCTGCCTTTTGGGGGACCTGCGGAAATCCCCACAGTGGTGATCGACATTGATGGCGGTGCGATACACGGCGTCAGAGCCAATATGCCGATGCGGGTGCTTATTCTTGACGCGGATACCGAAGGTTCTGACGGCGAACGCATCCAGTCTATTGAGGGTGTCGAGGTCTACGTGCACGATCACCATCTGCTACCCGGATCAGAAAATATCAGCCCGGAGGGCGTCCAGGCGGTACTGATGGAGCTTGGTGACAATACCGACAGACTGCCTAATCAGGAGCCAACGGCCATCATCAACGAACTGATCGCCGGATTGCCGGGGCAGGAGGGTTATGAAATCGGCTATCGGGATGCTCTCGAATCGGTAGCCTCGGCGCTGGATGGGTCTGTACCGAAAAGTGTCTTGAGGCTGGTGATCACCGCAGCAATGGATGCGTACGCCAACAATTCGGAGAAACGCGGGATGGGATTGCAATCGGACCGGACTCCTGTCCAGTGCCATTTCGAGGCCTATGCCGCGCATGAGCATGGCGATAGCCCCGTTTTCGCAAGCTTGAGAACGGGAGTTGATTTCTTGGTGCGCCTTCGGACTGCTGCGCGGTGGTGCGACAAGTTTGGCCTACTTCGTGTCGCGATGGATGCAGCTCCGGATCAATGGGGTCCTGGTGAGGTTGCCTCTGAACTTCGCTTGGTGGACACCGAGCTTGTCGTAAGCGGTGGCCTATTTTGGTTCCAGGCCAATGTGAAACACGGAAACTACCATGTTGAAACACGGGCCCAGGACATCGAAGATTTCTGCAGGGCCGTTGAGTCGTCGAACCAGGAGCACTTGTTCTTTGGCGAGAACGACGATCTGGAGGCGGAAGTACTTGATGCTTTGGGGGTCGCGGATTGATTGGGTATTACGCAGTCGTGCGGCAAGCCGCTGTGCGGGCCTGGTCACCACCATCCGCTTTGTGCCTTGGATAGGCGGCCGCTGGAGAAAGAGGAGGCACAGCAAAGCAACTCGGTTTTATCTGCGACCGAATTGACACTGCCTATCAGCCGTGAGATAATTTCTCATGGCTGATAGGAAGATCGTTGATGAAACAAACTACATTCCTTCCAAGCGGGGGAATGGAATTCTCAGGCGCGAAGTTTGGGTCAATTCCGACAACGCCATTACACGATACAACTTGGCTTACATACAGGTTGCTCTCTTTAGTGGGGATAACGGTCGTGTCATTGGTTACGACAATGCGCACGGGTTCCATCATCGGCACTATTTTGGGAAGGTTGAGCCGGTCGTCTTCGTTAGTTTCGAAGACATCGAATCAAAATTTCAGGACGACTGGCTTAAGTTGAGGAGCGTTATATGAAGAAAGTTACTGTGACCTTGGGCGACGAAAATGCCTTTTTCGCACGTGGTAGAGCTATTGCTGCCCTGGCGGATGCTGGCAAGCCGATACCGAGTGAGTGGACTATCAGCTTTGGCGATCCAGCAGACTTGCTCAAAGTTTTGACACCCGCGCGGTTGGAGTTGATCAGCGCTCTGAAAGCGGGGCCCAGTTCCATTACGGCAATAGCGAGCCTGCTTCAAAGGGACCGTTCTTCGGTGAGCAAGGATGTTGAGCAACTGCAGGTGTGTGGTTTGTTGCAAGTTGTACAAAAGGTGTTGCCAGGACATGGCAAGCAAAAAGAAGTGCGCCTGACGGCTCCTCGTATGCAACTGCAGGCCTTGCTTGCATAACGCAGAACCGCAAGCGCGACGTTAAAAATTGATTGACCTTTAAAGCCTCGATGTACATCGGGGCTTTTTTTTGTTCTGCAGTCGGCGTGGAACCAGTTCCATTTCTGAACTTCCCCTCAGACCTTAGCCATGGGATAACGAACTGCGCGCTATTGCTCGCCTTCGGGCATGGCTTTGGCAGCAGCCCATGCCTTGGACTCCCGCACGGGTGCGCTCAGAACTACCCTTAGCCCAATTTGGATTCCCGCAACGCCCGTTTCATGCATCTCTGCTGAACCGCGTAATAGCGTTTCGTCTGCTCGCTGGGCATGAGCAGTATGACGCGCGCGTCGTACGACGAAACATGTTCATCAATCCATCCCCTACGGCGCAGACCTTGGAGCAGGTAATAGAGCTTCATATTAGGCAAATTCGAAACTTTGCTCCGTTTGGTATGGATCACTTTCAAAGCAGTGAGAACTCCCATCGCTCCCTCCTGGCTCCAGTGTGGCATGAGCGCGTCGAGCGAGGCGGACTCGGCGGCGGTCAGTTCAGGTAATTCGCTCTCCTTAAGTGCTTCTGCAGCCAATTCCAGATAACGGAAATAGAGTTGTGCAGAAGCAGGAGCACCAAGCTTCGGCCGGGCCTTGGGTTTTGTTGTGCTATTTGCGTGCATTCATCGCGAAGCGCTCTGCGCCGTATTCGCAGCGTCTGCGCGGCGATTGCGCAGTGCTCTGTCCGTATATCATTATTAGATTTTAAATGAAATTCAACAGCTACATCTCTGTAGCTTTGTCCCACAATCCCTCTTCCCGCAGTCCTACTTTTGCACTGCACGCTAGACCGCGACGCGGAGTTCACCGAAGAGCCGACCCACTTTTAGGGCTGGGAAATTTCTGCTACCAGGCCGTGAAGTCGGTTCACCAGCTCGCCTAGACGATGATTGCCGTTTCCCCCACCAAGATGCCGATTGATGTTCTCCAACGCTACGGCGTGCTGGAGCAACAGGAGCGTTGTGATCTCTGGCGCAAGCGCTATGTCCGCGCCCTGGATTGCCAGGCACCGTGCATCCAACGCTGCAGCCAATGTTTCGGCATCTCGGTGTGCATCAACCGGGTCGCGCAGCAAGGCCAGCTCGAAGCTCCTTTTCAGCCAAGTTGAAGTGCATTTGTTTTCCAGAATCTGCCTTCCTAATTGCTTACTTAGCTCGTGGTCGATGATTTGCATGGTGGTTCCTTTTCTACTGGGTTCGGGTTGTCTGTTTTGCGGCCGTACATGTCTAACGAAGTAGGAGTTCATAGGCATCGTCTGGGCTGCCTAGGTCGAAGTGCTCGCACAGGTCGACGGCGCGGCCGCAGGCGCTGGCCAGGCGCTGCTTGAGTTCCGCCCGGACCTGGTCGCGCAGGGGCGTGAGGCTGGTGTTTTGGACAAACAGGCGCAGCTTCTCGGCGGCTTCTACAGGCATCCCGGTCGCGAAGCGCCCCCCGAGCCATGCGGAAGCAATGCCTGCCTCCCGCAAAGCCCGGCAGAAGTCCGGGCTTCCCTCCGTGCGCTGAACCCATTCCTGAATCTGTTTTTTCCGGCTGCGCTCCATCATGGGCAGTGAGCCGGTGTAGGCGTGGGTGATGTCGGCCCGGAAGTGACCAAGTTCGCGACTGATCGTCTCTCGGGCCACCCGGTCCGCCGTGCGCACATCCTCCGTGACCAGCAGCGGCGCATCCTGTGCTACGGGCGGGCTCATGCCGGTGATCTGGACGTAGCGGCGGGCGGCGTACTGATGGCGCAGGCCATGGGCGGTGACGCCGAGCTTGGCCTGGGTGATACCAGCCTTGCGGCACTGGTAGTAAAAAATGGACTTGCTCTGATCCAGTCGCTTGCCTTCGATGGAAAGCGTGCCCTTGCGGTTGCGTAGGGCATGGATCTTGGCGCGGTCGAGAACATCGCGCTGCCATGCACGTACCTCACCATCCTCGTCGAAATCGACATCACGGGATAGACCGCCTTTGGTTCCGTGCACCACCCGCAGGAAGTGGCCACAGTCGGCGGCGTGCGGGTTAATCATCATCGACTCCTTCATCCGCAAGCCAAAGGCGGCTTGCATCTCAAGCTGGATGGCGGTGATGGGGCATTCCTGGCGGAGCTGGGACAGTACCAGGTGCAGATCAATGTGGTTTTCATCCCACGCTTTACTGACGGTCGGAGTGTTCTGCCGGGCGATGGGGGTGTCCACTCCCTTGCTGTCGAGCCATTTCTTGAGTTCAACGCCCTTTGGAATAGCGTTCTCTTTTCCAATGAAGGTCAGGAAGCGGCGCAGGATGCTTATCTTGTTCTGAACGGTGGAGGCGGCCTGGTCGCTCTTGCCCCAGCTTTGGATCAGTTTGAGTGCGTGGGGGCGGCCGAGTTCGCCAATCGACTGCACACCTGCGCCGAGTTCTCGCAACTCTTCGAGCATTCGCATCAGCTCGTCTGCGTACATGGTGCGCGTCCTCTCGGAGACCGGTCTGGGTCGTCCAATCCCTGCGCGAAGGGTGAAATCACGAAAGAACAGCGCGAGCTGGGCCTTTGGGTTGTTTTTGTGCCTTGCTTGTGCGCGCTGTAAGACTTCTACGCCAGTGCCCACGCCCAATTGATTAGACCGGGCAGCCAGCCGGGCGGATACCAACTTTGCGTAGGCCTGGCGCTTCTTTGATGGGGCGGTTGAATCGCTGCTTTGCTGGGTGGTTTTCGCTTGATGCATGGAAATAGCTATTTCGTATTCACGGTGCAGCAAGGCGCACCTATCCCTCACGGTGTTTCGTCGCGTGAACGCTGGTGGTTTTGGTTTCCTGTTTTTGCGGCCCCAGGTGGGCATGAAAGTCAGATTTGGGTCGCGGCACGTAAGCAAACTCTCCTGCCTGACCCGAGCGACCAGGGGGCACCTCATTGCTGAGTCACCTGCGCACCGTGGTGGAGCGCAGGGGGTTACTGGATTCCTCCAGGGTTCTTTTAGTGAACCACGCTTCACAGGCAATGAGCCTGTGTCAATTACCCGCTTGGGCCCCTACTGACGCGGGGCTCCCAGTGCTCTGCTTTACTTCCAATCCCTTTTCAGGCCCCAATGGGCTCCCCTCCTCATTCGGACGGGCGGATCGGTTGTCTCGGCTTAACCGAGCAAATGCATGGAACGCAGGTATTTAATCGCATGCCGCTCTCGCGGCTCCCACTTCGCCCCCACCAGGTGGAGCTAGGTCAGGCAGGCTGGATGTACCAGCACACAAAGAGTTTGCTTACGGGCCCACCTTAAAAAAGATGCACCACTTTCAGGACAACAGAGTCAGCGACTTGTTTCCTGACGCTATGAGTAACTGAGAGCTCATAACCTGAATTTGTCATCGTAAAAACGGAAGGCCAAAGGTCTTCATATTTCCAAGAATGACCACCTGTAAAGG
>JARXAU010000171.1 GCA_029865675.1 Rhodoferax sp. | reverse complement strand
GACTTGCTATGCCCAAGATCCACCGATGACCTTCAAGAGGCACGATTGATATTGCGAGCCTATGCGGACTCTTTGGCCCTGCCAGCGTATTTCCGGGAATTCGAGGCAGAACTCGCGTCGCTTCCGGGCGAATACAGTTCACCGCGCGGCCAACTCCTGCTAGCGCGGTGGGCCGGCAACGTGGTGGGTTGCTGTGGCCTGCGCCCATTGGACGGAACAAACTACGCCAACTCCTGTGAGATGCGACGCCTTTACGTTGCACCTCTGTACCGCGGACGCGGCATAGGCCGCCAATTGGCACTGGCTCAGCTCGACTTCGCGCACTTAGCGGGGTACCGCTGCGTTCTGCTTGACACCCTCAGCGATATGGAAGCAGCGCGCGGCTTGTACGGCGAACTAGGTTTCGAGGAAATTCCACCCTACTACTTCAACCCCATACCGGGGGCGCATTACCTGAAGGCCGACCTGTAGCGCGAAAGCTAAAGGTCGGCTGAGACCGAGAACCAGAGTTAGGCTTTGGCCTGCGCGAGCAATGTTCCGGCGTCACTGACTTCGAATTTCCCAGGGCCTTCCACGTTCAAAGTTGCCACCTTGCCATCCTTGACTAACATGGAGTAGCGATTGCTACGCAAACCCATGCCTCGGCTGGTCAGATCAAGCGTCAAGCCGGTGGCTTTGGCGAAGTCTGCGCTGCCGTCGGCGAGCATGCGAACTTTGGCGCCGGTGTGCTGTTCCCGCGCCCAGGCACCCATCACGAAGGCATCGTTCACACTGACGCACCAAATTTCATCGACGCCTGCCGCCTTGAAATCGTCAAAATGTTGAACGTAGCCCGGAACATGCTTGGCCGAACAAGTCGGGGTGTATGCACCCGGGAGCGCGAACAAGGCAATTGTCTTACCGGCGCTGGCCTTAGCGACGTCGATAGCGTTCGGCCCAATGCTGCAACCTTCGCCCTCGACTTCGGAATATTCCATGAGCGTGGTTGCCGGGATAGTGTCGCCTACTTGAATCATGCTGTCTCCTAAAAAAATAAAGCGGAATCCTAAAACAAAAACGAGGACGGCCCATCAGGGTGGGCCGTCTTCATTGCGATTGCACTGCTGTGCGATGCGGGCTTACACCGCCGAGGCTTTTTCCACCAAGCGGCTGGCCACCCAGTTCTTGGTCTTGGAAATAGGACGGCTTTCCGTGATCTCAATCACATCGCCCGTCTTGTACTGGCCGACTTCGTCGTGCGCGTGGTACTTGCTCGACTTGCCAACAATATTGCCGTAGAGCGCGTGCTTGACACGGCGCTCAATCAGCACGGTTACGGTCTTAGACCGCTTGTCGCTGACCACCTTGCCAATCAAGGTGCGCTTGAGGGATTTTTTAGCTTCCGTCATGGTGTGCTCCTTAAGTGGCGGACGAGTCAGCGCTTTGCTTCTCGACAAGAATGGTCTTGGCGCGGGCAATGTCGCGGCGCGCAATGCGCAGCGTAGCGGTGTTAGAAATTTGCTGCGTGGCTTTTTGCATCCGCAGACCAAAGTGAGCGCGTTGGAGCTCTTTGATCTCGGTTTGCAGGCCTGCAACGTCTTTTTTGCGCAGTTCAGTCGTTTTCATTTTTCAAAATTCTCCTGATTACTGGCCAATCATGCGGGCGACGAAGGTCGTACGCAAAGGCAGCTTGGCAGCCGCCAAGCGAAACGCTTCACGGGCCAACTCTTCGGACACGCCGACGATCTCAAACACGATTTTTCCGGGCTGGATTTCAGCCACGTAGTACTCGGGATTGCCTTTGCCGTTGCCCATACGCACTTCAGCAGGCTTTTGGGAGATCGGCTTATCGGGAAACACGCGGATCCAGATACGGCCGCCACGCTTAACGTGACGGGAAATTGCACGGCGTGCAGCTTCAATTTGGCGGGCCGTAAGGCGTCCGCGATCGGTGCATTTCAGACCAAAATCACCGAACGCGACCGAGCTTCCTCGGGTCGCGATGCCGGTGTTACGGCCCTTCTGCTCTTTGCGGTACTTGCGACGAGCGGGTTGCAACATGGTTATTCTCCTTTGCCGTCAGCGGTAGCAGCACTGGTGCTGCCTACCGACGCTGGCGCGCCAACGGTGCGAACGCGACGAACAGCTGGTTTAGAGGCGTCGAAGCCTCCGGCCTCGACAGGCTTGTCGCTGCCATCCACAGGCGCCGCATTGGCACCCATAGGACGACGCGCGCCGCGAGGAGCAGGACGGTCAGCGCCAGGGCGCGCACCACCACGGTCATCACGGCGGGGGCCACGAGGACGGCGCTCTTCTTCAGCGCGAGGCTCATTGGCAGCAGGCAGGTCATTGCGGCCCAGCGTATCGCCTTTGTAGACCCAGACCTTGACACCAATAATGCCGTAGGTAGTTTTGGCTTCCGAGGTGCCGTAGTCGATGTCAGCGCGCAGGGTATGCAAAGGCACGCGGCCTTCACGGTACCACTCGGTACGTGCGATCTCGATACCGTTCAAACGGCCGGCCGACATGATCTTGATGCCCAAGGCACCCAGACGCATGGCGTTTTGCATGGCGCGCTTCATGGCGCGGCGGAACATGATGCGTTTCTCTAACTGCTGCGTGATGGAGTCCGCGATCAGCTTAGCGTCGATTTCGGGCTTGCGCACTTCTTCGATGTTCACTGCCACTGGCACACCAAGCTGCTTGCTCAGGTCGCGCTTCAAGTTCTCGATGTCCTCCCCCTTCTTACCGATCACGACACCAGGACGTGAGGAGAAGATGGTGATACGGGCGTTCTTGGCAGGACGCTCGATCAGGATGCGCGACACCGAAGCATTTTTCAGCTTGGCCTTGAGGTACTCACGGACCTTGATGTCTTCGGCGAGCATGCCGGCGAAATCGCGGTCACTGGCGTACCAGCGAGAAGACCAATTGCGGCTGACGCTCAAGCGAAAGCCGGTTGGATGGATTTTTTGTCCCATATATATCCGAGCCTCTTAATTGCCGACCGTCACGTACACATGGCACGTGGGCTTGCGGATTTGGTTGCCGCGGCCTTTGGCGCGGGCCGTAAAGCGACGCAGCGATGCACCTTGCTCGACGAAGATGGTTTTCACCTTCAGCTCGTCGATGTCAGCACCGTCATTGTGTTCAGCGTTGGCGATGGCCGATTCCAGAACCTTTTTGATGATTCCGGCGGCTTTTTTCTGCGTGAATTGCAGAATATTGAGCGCCTGGTCCACCTTTTTGCCGCGAATCAGATCCGCGACCAAACGGCCTTTGTCAACCGATAAACGAACGCCACGAAGGGTTGCACGTGTTTCCATGGTCACCTCCTTATTTCTTCTGGACTTTTTTGTCCGCAGGGTGGCCCTTGAAAGTACGGGTCAGAGCGAACTCACCCAACTTGTGGCCGACCATTTGGTCAGTGATGTAGACGGGCACGTGCTGCTTGCCGTTGTGCACCGCAATGGTCAAACCGATGAAATCGGGCAGGACCATGGAACGACGCGACCAGGTCTTGATCGGCTTTTTGTCTTTGTTGGCAACGGCTTTTTCCGTTTTGGCCAACAAATGGTGGTCCACAAAGGGGCCTTTTTTGAGAGAACGAGTCATTTACCTGCCCCTTACTTCTTGCGACGCGACACGATCATGACCTGCGTGCGCTTGTTGTTACGGGTACGGTAACCCTTGGTCAAATTGCCCCAAGGATCCACTGGGTGGCGGCCTTCGCCCGTCTTGCCTTCGCCACCGCCGTGCGGGTGATCCACCGGGT
Organism: Rhodoferax sp.; assembly: GCA_029865675.1. Lineage (GTDB taxonomy): Bacteria > Pseudomonadota > Gammaproteobacteria > Burkholderiales > Burkholderiaceae_C > Allorhodoferax. Next base: position 2,309 of record JARXAU010000171.1, on the reverse strand, counting down.
TCATGACGGTACCGCGAACGGTAGGACGAATGCCCATCCAACGCTTGACACCGGCTTTACCGAGTTGGCGCAGGCTGTGCTCTTCGTTGGCGACCTGTCCAATGGTGGCGCGGCAGTCGATATGGATCTTGCGAACCTCACCCGAGCGCAGGCGAACCTGGGCGTAAGTGCCTTCGCGAGCCAGCAATGTGGCTGACGTGCCGGCCGAGCGGATGATTTGCGCACCCTTGCCGACTTGCAACTCCACGCAGTGGATGATGGAACCCACTGGAATGTTGCGCACTGGCAACGTGTTACCCACGCGAATGGGCGCTTCAGAACCGCTCATCACCGAAGCTCCTACTTCCAGACCACGCGGCGCAATGATGTAGGTGCGCTCGCCATCGGCGTAGCACAACAGGGCAATATGCGCCGAACGGTTAGGGTCGTATTCAATACGCTCGACTTTTGCCGGGATTCCATCCTTCATGCGACGGAAATCGACCACACGGTAATGGTGCTTATGACCACCGCCCTTGTGACGGGTGGTGATATGACCATTGTTGTTACGGCCAGCGTGCTGGAACTGAGGCTCCAGCAAAGCAGCGTGCGGTGCGCCCTTGTACAGGTGGTCCCGCGAGATTTTCACCACGCCACGACGGCCTGGTGAAGTGGGTTTCATTTTAATGACAGCCATGATTACGCAGCCTCCCCGCCAAGGTTCAGCTCTTGACCTGGTTTGAGCATGACATAGGCCTTGCGAACATTGTCGCGGCGACCCATGGACTTGCCAAAACGCTTGCTTTTGCCTTTGGTGTTAACCACCGAGACGCCCTTGACTTCGACCTTGAACATCAATTCCACTGCGGCCTTGATTTCATATTTGGTAGAGTCTTGCAGCACCTTGAAGGTCACCACATTGTTCTTTTCAGCGACCATGGTTGCCTTTTCAGACACGATGGGCGCGATCAGAACCTGCATCAATCGACCTTCGTCGAATTTGGATAGATTGGGTCCGTGGCTCATGCGAACATCTCCTTGAGTTTGTCCATCGCAGCCTTGGTCACCAAGACCTTGCGGTAGTGCACCAAGGACACGGGGTCCGCATAGCGGGGCTCGACCACCAAGATGTTGACCAGGTTGCGAGAGGCCAGGTACAAGTTTTCGTCGACTTCATCGGCGATTACGAGCACAGACTGCAGGTTCATCGCTTTGAACTTGGCCGCCAGAGGCTTGGTCTTGGGCGAGTCAACGGTCAGTGAGTCCACCACAGCGAGACGGCCTTCGCGGGCCAGCTGCGACAAGATCGCAGCCATACCAGCGCGGTACATCTTTTTGTTGATTTTTTGGCTGAAGTTTTCGTCAGGCATGTTCGGAAAAATACGACCGCCTCCGCGCCACAAGGGCGAGGACGTCATACCAGCGCGTGCACGGCCAGTTCCCTTTTGCTTGAAAGGCTTTTTCGTCGAGTGGTGCACTTGCTCGCGGTCTTTTTGGGCCCGCGTGCCTTGGCGCGCGTTGGCCTGGAAAGCCACAACCACTTGGTGCACCAAGTCTTCGTTGTAAGCACGACCGAACACCGTTTCAGGCGCGTCGTACTTGGCGGTCGCTTGACCTTGATCGTTCAGGAGTTCGAGCTGCATCAGTTCGCTCCTTTGGCAGATGGGCTTTTCACTTTGACAGCAGGACGCACGGTGACGAAACCGCCGGCCGAACCAGGGATTGCACCCTTGATCATCAGCAATTGGCGGGCTTCATCGACGCGGATTACGTCTAGGTTTTGGGTGGTGACGGTGTCGTCGCCCAAATGTCCGGTCATGCGTTTGCCTGGAAACACGCGACCTGGGTCTTGGGCCATACCGATGGAGCCGGGCACATTGTGCGAACGGCTATTGCCGTGCGACGCGCGCTGCGAGCTCATGTGGTGGCGCTTGATGGTTCCAGCGTAGCCCTTACCGATGGTCGTGCCTTGCACGTCCACTTTTTGGCCTACGGCAAACAAACCGGATACCGCGAGCACAGAACCGGCTTGGTACTGGGCTGCAACGTCAGCAGTAATGCGGAATTCCTGAATTATTTCACCGGCTTCTACGCCCGCTTTAGCGAGGTGACCGGCAACAGGCTTGGTGATGCGCGATGCTTTTCGCGCCCCAAACGTCACCTGCAAGGCAACGTAGCCATCGTTCGCCTGGGTTTTGATCTGCGTCACACGGTTGTTGGACACATCTACCACCGTCACAGGAACAGCGTCCCCGTCGTCGGTGAATAGGCGCATCATGCCAACTTTGCGACCCAGCAACCCTAAGTGATTGCTAAGACTCATTGTTTTC
>JARXAU010000143.1 GCA_029865675.1 Rhodoferax sp. | reverse complement strand
GTGCGGGAAAGCGTGGTCGAGTCGCTAGCGGAAAATCTGAACGACTCGGTTGTAGCGCCGATATTTTGGTTCGTCGTACTGGGCCTGCCCGGCGCGCTGATGTACCGCTTTGCCAATACGGCCGATGCCATGTGGGGCTACCCCGGCATGTACCGGGGACGCAACTGGCAATGGGCCGGCAAATGGGCAGCACGCGCGGACGATGTGCTCAGTTGGATACCGGCGCGTATCACCGCCTTGCTGCTGGTGCTGGCTGCCGCAGGTGTGTCCTTAAAGTCGTTGTACCGCGACGCAGCGCGTACACCTTCACCCAACAGCGGCTGGCCCATGGCTGCGATGGCGCTGGCGCTGGGTTGCAGTCTGAGTAAGCCGCAGGTGTATGTGCTGAATGCGCCGGGTCGCGAGCCCCAAGCGGCGGACATCGAGCGCGCCATCCGTCTGGCGGGTCGGGCGCTGTGGATCGGCGTTGCAGGCCTAGTGGTGTTTACCTTGGTCGGCATGCTGAAGGAATTGCAATGACCATGCAAGGCGAAAAGGTCATGCGCGTGCACGGTGGTGCCGATACCTTAGGTGTTGCACGCTTTGATTTCTCCACCAACAGCAACGCTTGCGGCCCCTGCCCGCAAAGCTTGCACGATGTGCAACAGGCCGACACAACGCACTACCCAGACCCGGACTACCGCGACTTGCGCCAGGCGCTGGCAGACTTTCATGCGGTTGATTTCAGGCGCATTGTGCTGGCGGGCAGTGCCAGCGAGTTCATCTTCCGTATCAGCGCGCTGGCGGCGCAAACGGCAAACGCACAGGGCGAAATTGCCCAGGTCTGGCTGCCTGCTTGCGCGTATGGCGACTATGCCTATGCCGCGCAGGCCTGGGGACTGCGGCAGGTGCAGGACCCGCAGGCGGCGCAACTGCTGTGGGCGTGTGAACCGTCGAGTCCACTGGGCCAGGCGCATGGCGTCTGGCCAGCCTGGTTGGACCAGTCGCACAGTACGCAGCAGCCGCCTGCTGCGCAACTGGTGCTCGATTGCGCGTACACGCCATTACAACTACAAGGTCAGTCCTCCCTGACCGATGTGCAGCGTGACAAGGTCTGGTGTTTATGGACACCCAATAAGGCGCTCGGTCTGACCGGCGTGCGCGCTGCGTATGCGATTGCACCGCTGCACGCAGATGCGGCGGTGCAGTCGCTGCAAGCGCTGGCACCCTCTTGGTCGGTGGGCGTGCATGGCGTGGCCATGTTGCATAACTGGGTGCAAGCCGATACCCAGGCATGGCTGGCGCAAAGTCGCAGCCAGTTGCAAGCCTGGAAGCAACGCCAGTTGGCGGCCCTGAAAGATTTAGGCTGGGACTGTTTGCCCAGTATGGCCAATTTTTTCTGTGCCCGTGCGCCTACAGATATAGATCTGCCGGCGCTGCGCGCAGCTGGCATCAAATTGCGGGACACCGCGTCGCTGGGCTTGCCGGGCTATTTCCGGCTGGCGGTGTTGCCACCTGCTGCGCAGGATGCGTTGTTCGCGCACTTGCAGCGAAACGCGCAAGCGGACAGCGTATGAGCGCCCGCTGTGTCATGGTGCTGGGCACTACCAGCGGCGCAGGTAAAAGCTGGCTGACCACCGCCTTGTGCCGCTACTACGCACGCCAGGGCTTGAAGGTCGCACCCTTCAAAGCGCAGAACATGAGCAACAATGCGCGGGTGGTGGCGTCAAGCAACGGTCAGGGCGAGATTGGCAGCGCGCAATACTTTCAGGCGCTGGCAGCACGCGCCGTGCCTGATGTGCGCATGAACCCGCTGCTCTTAAAGCCAGAGCGCGATACGCACAGCCAGGTGGTCATGCTCGGCCATGTGGACGATGTTTTGACGCGCATGCCTTGGCGCGAGCGCAGCCTTCATGTGTGGCCGCGCATTGCAGCTGCGCTCGACGAATTGATAGCCGTCCACGATGTAGTGGTCATCGAGGGCGCAGGTTCGCCTGCTGAAATCAATTTATCCAGCAGTGACATCGTCAATATGCGCGTCGCTTTGCATGCGAATGCGGCCTGCCTGCTGGTGACCGACATCGACAAAGGCGGTGCATTTGCGCATCTGTACGGTACATGGGCTTTGTTGCCGACCCATGAGCGCGCACTGCTGCGTGGCTTTGTATTGAACAAGTTTCGTGGTGATGCTTTATTGCTAGCGCCAGCACCGCAGATATTGCAAGACTTGACTGGTGTGCCCACGGTGGCGACTTTACCGATGTGGTGGCAGCACGGCTTGCCCGAAGAGGACGGCGTGTTTGACGAGCGCAGCATCGCCAGCGGTGCGGTGCGAACGACGATGGCTGTCATCGCCTATCCGCGTATCAGCAACCTTGACGAATTTCAACCCTTAAAAAATATTCCGGGTTTGCGTTTGCAATGGGTGCGCAGCCCGGTAGATCTGGCCGGCTTAAAGCTCGGTGATTGGATCATCCTGCCCGGCTCCAAACACACCAGCGGCGACTTGGCCTGGTTGCGCGCCCAAGGCCTGGATGCCGCGATTGCGCAGCACGCACAACAGAGCGGAGCGGTATTGGGTATTTGCGGCGGCTTGCAAATGCTGGGCGAGGCGTTGATAGACCCGCATGGCGTAGACGGCAATGCGCCTGGCCTGGGACTGCTGCCGCTGGTCACGGTGTTTGAGACCGACAAAACCGTGCGCCATACGCAGGCCAGTTTTTCAGACGCGCTGGCCTCTTGCACGGCATCGCCGTTTGCGCCGCTGGCAGGCGTGGCGGTGAGTGGTTATGAAATACACCACGGCCAGACGCAGCAGCACGCGGGCATGGCGCAGGCCGGTGTCGTGGCGCATGTAGCTTTGCCCAATGGACTGGGCTGGCACAACGCGCAGGGCAATGTGCTGGGTGTGTATGTGCACGGTTTGTTTGAAGACGCTGCTGCTGTGCAAGCCTTGTTTGGCGAAGGCCGCGCGCAACCGGTGCCGACCTTGGACAGTGTGTTCGAGGGTCTGGCAGACTATGTCCATGCCCACTTTGAGCCTGGCGTGCTGGATGCCCTGATTCGTTGATCTCTTGCTCTCTATTGGAAAACTACAAGACTATGAACACAGCTCTACCCACCCTCGCTGATCTGCACGATCCCGCACTGCACAGCGTATTGCAGGCCGCCATGGACAACAAAACCAAACCTCCAGGCTCACTCGGTCAGCTGGAAGCCTTGGCGGTACAAATCGGCGAAATTTTGGGCACAGACAAACCAGTTCTGATGCATCCGCAAATGGTGGTGTTTGCCGCCGACCATGGGCTTACAGCGCAAGGCATATCTGCTTTTCCTGCGGATGTGAGTTGGCAGATGGTGGAAAACTTTTTGGCCGGTGGCGCAGCGGTCAGCGTGTTGGCGCGGCAACACGGCTTGGCTTTGACGGTGGTCGATTGCGGCGTGAACCGCGACTTTCTCGCGGGCCTGCCGGCGGGCACGCAACGCCCAGGTTTGCTGGTGCGCAAAGTGCCGGGCGCTGAACACGGCACGGCGGACTCTTCTCAAGGCGTGGCGATGTCTCAGGCGCAATGCGAGCAAGCCATACGCAATGGAGTGGAACTGGTGCGCGATTTGCCCGGCAACGCCTTGCTCTTGGGCGAAATGGGCATTGGCAACACCTCGGCCGCGTCTTTGTTGCTGGCGCGTCTGGCGGGGCTGGATATAGCATTGTGTACCGGCGCAGGCACTGGTCTGGATGCTCCAGCGGTGGCGCGCAAATGCGATGTCTTACGCAAGGTGCTGGCGCGGCATGCGGATGCGACCCAGCCCTTGGACGCACTGGCTGCTTTCGGCGGATTGGAGATAGCCACCATGACCGGCGCGGTGTTGCAAGCGGCAGCGCAGCGGCGTGTGATTGTGGTGGACGGCTTCATTGCCAGTGCGGCAGTGCTGGTGGCGCATGCTTTGCAGCCGCTGGTCTTGCAGCGCTGCGTATTTGCCCACCGCTCGGGCGAGCGCGGCCACGAATTCATGTTGCAGCACCTGGGCGTGCAAGCCTTGCTGGACTTGGGTTTGCGCCTGGGTGAAGGCTCGGGCGCCGCGCTGGCCTGGCCGCTGCTGCAATCGGCCTGTGCTGTTTTGCGAGAGATGGCTAGTTTTGCATCCGCCGGCGTGTCCGAAAAGTCTGGCAACGCACCGGCCACAGTCGCCTGAGCACTATGCGCAGCGTGCGGCACTTTTTGCTGGCCATTCAGTTTTTCACCCGCATTCCGGTCACCGGCGCGCTGGCGGACTGGGTGGGCTTTAGCCCGGCCATGTTTCGGGCAAGCGCGGCCTATTTTCCGGCGGTGGGGCTGGTGGTCGGTGGCCTGGTGACGGCGCTCACCGCTGCGCTGCTTTACGGCCTGCCCACCGCCTACGCGCCCTTGGTGGCGGCCGTTTTGGGTACGGCTGCAGGGGTGTGGATCACCGGCGCTTTCCACGAGGACGGCCTGGCGGACGTGGCCGATGGCCTGGGCGGCAGCTATGACCGTGCCCGCGCCTTGGTCATCATGAAAGACTCCCGCGTAGGTGCCTTTGGTGCCATCGCGGTAACGCTGGCGCTGCTGGCCAAGGTGGCTTTACTGGCGCTGATCGGCGCCGTCAGCCCGGTATGGATGTGCGCGGCGCTGATGGGCGCGCACCTGGTGTCTCGCACTTGGCCGCTGCTGGTGATTCGGCTGCTGCCCCACGTCGGGGACGATGCTGGCTCTAAATCCAAGCCCTTGGCCGACCAGATTACGGGGGCCAGCTTGGCGGTGGCGCTGGCCTGGTGCGCTGCGGGGCTGGCGCTGACGGTGGTGCTGACAGCGCTGTGGCGTACGCCTGGCTTGGCGGCTTGCGCCGGGCTGAGTTGTACCCATGTCGCACCGTATGCGCTGACTGTTTGGGGGGCTGCGCTGGCGGCTTCTGCCTTGGCTTTTGTGTACCTGTGGCGGCTGTTTGTGCGGCGGCTGCAAGGCTTTACCGGCGACTGCCTGGGCACCGTGCAGCAGTTGTGCGAGCTGGCGTTTTACCTAGGCCTTGCGCTGGGCTTGGGTGCCAGCGGCGGCTGACTGGGGGGTGCCTATGACGCTGTGGATTGCCCGACACGCCCTGCCGTTGGTTGCGCTCGGTGTTTGCTACGGCGCCTTGGACGTGCCCGCGCACGCAGAGGCAACGCAGGTCGCGGCCCGGGGGCTGGCCTCCACGCTGCCCGTGGGTTTGGTGGTGCGCGTGTCGCCGTTACAGCGCTGCGCCCAACTGGCGCTTGCATTGGCAGCCCTGCGCAGCGATCTGCACTTTGTCGGGGACGCGCGGCTGGCAGAAATGAACTTCGGTCACTTTGAGGGCGTTGCATGGGACGCCATCGCGCCCGCCGCCCTTCGTGAATGGACCGATGACTTTGGTCACCACCGCTTTGGTGGTGTAGAAAGCGCTAACGAGGTGCTGGCCCGCGTTGCCTTGGCGTGGGACGCGCCATGCGCCTCGGGGAGCCAGGTGTGGCTAACGCACGCGGGCGTGGCGCGCGCGGCAACCTTACTGTCCCAAGGCGTGCGCAGCGTGCAGCGGGCGGACCAGTGGCCGCAGGCGGCTCCAGCTTACGGCCAGTGGATACAGCTGGCCTATCCTGAGACTGTTGCGCAAGCGGATACCGGAATATGAGCCAGGTCAAAAGCTTGTCCTTGCGGGCGACTTGCATTGCGCGGGTACCAGTGTCAACGCACAGAACGCGCACTGTCGCCCGTGCTCTCAGGCCGCACAATCGAGAGACTATAAGTGTCCCGGCGCAGCGGCACCGCGCTCCCAGTGCAACAGGATTCTTGTACCAATTGCCTGCATGACCCCATCCACGCCGACCTCTACCTCCTGGACTGCCGAGGACGCCCGCGCCTGCATTCACCTTCCCACGGCACAAGACCACAAGTACAGCCGTGGCGTGCTGGGTGTGGTTACCGGCTCGCGGCAGTACCCGGGCGCTGCGGTGTTGTCCTGCGCCGCCGCGCTAGCCACTGGCGTGGGGATGCTGCGCTTTGTAAGCACGGGTGGGTTGGCAGACCTGGTGCTGCAGCGCTGCCCCGAGGTGGTGGTGGCGCCGGGCAAAGTGCATGCGTGGTTAATGGGTTCTGGCGTGGCTGCACCGGGCGGCGCGTCGCTAGGCAACTGGCTGCGCCACCGGCAGATGGCGCGCGCCCGTACGCACACGGCCCTGGCGGTGCTGGACGCGGGTGCCCTGTATTTGGCGGGCACTCTGTGCGCCCCCACTCTTATTACTCCGCACGCGGGCGAATTGGCTGCGCTGTTGGGTAGCAGGGACGTTTGGGCTTCACACCAAGAGGTTGCCGCCGAGCCGCAGAAATGGGCCGCCATCGCGCATCAGGAACTGGGCGTTACGGTCTTGCTCAAGGGAGCGCGCACCGTGGTGGCTGGGCCGGGCGTATGTATTGCGCTGCCTGAGGCCACACCCTGGCTGGCCACGGCGGGTACGGGCGATGTGCTGGCGGGCATCGTGGGGGCCTTGGTGGTCAGCCAGCATGAAGCGCTGGCGCGCGATCCGGGCTTGCTGGCGCCACTGGCGGCCACTGGTGCTTTTATTCACGCCCGTGCGGCAGACCTGGCCTCGGACGGCGCGCCGCTCACTTCGGCGTCCCTGCTTCCTGCTATTTCGCAGGCGCTGCGCGACATCTTGCACGCGGAGTGACGCATGCAAACACAATTTTCCAGCGCCTGCCCCGCCGAAAACCGTCAGGTTGCCACTTGCGCATTCTCTATTTTTTGGAATACGGGCTTTATTTACCGCGCCAGCACCCCAAATGGCAATCGATTAGTGTCGCGATCCGCACGTTAATTTCCGTAAACCCATCTCCTCAAGGCAAACGCACCATGGTCCCCCATCTCGTCACAGCCCTGACTGGTCCCATCAACGAGCTGGAGCAGCGCGTACTCGACACCATGCCCGCCATTGAGCGTTGGTTTCGCTTGGAGTGGATGGAGCACACGCCGCCGTTCTATACCTCTGTGGACGTGCGCAACGCCGGGTTCAAGCTCGCTCCGGTGGATACCGACTTTTATCCCAGCGGTTGGAACAACCTGACGCCAGAAATGCTGCCGCTGGCAGTGCAGGCGGCGATGGTGGCGATTGAAAAAATCTGCCCCGAGGCGCGCAACTTGCTCATCATCCCCGAGCACAACACGCACAACACCTTTTACCTGAGCAACCTGGTGCAACTGCGCCGCATATTCCACATGGCGGGCTTGAACGTGCGCATCGGCTCCATCAGCCCGGAATTCACCCAATCCACGGTTATTCAGGTGCCTGGTGGCGAAACCATCACCCTGGAGCCGGTGATGCGCACCAACGGGCGCATCGGGGTGAAAGACTTTGACCCTTGCACGATCTTGCTCAATAACGATTTGCACGCAGGCATACCCGGCATCCTGGAGGACCTGCACCAGCAGCACCTGCTGCCGCCGCTGCACGCAAGCTGGACCGTGCGTCGCAAAAGCCTGCATTTCAAGTGCTACGAGGATATTTCCAAGCGCTTCGGGAAGCTCATCGGCGTTGACCATTGGCTGATCAACCCGATGTTTGACACTTGCCACGATGTGGATTTAGCCCATGCAGAGTCCGTGGGGCGATTGACCGAGGGGGTGGATGCGCTGCTCACCAAGATTCGGCGCAAGTACAAGGAATATGGCATCAAGGAGAAACCATTTGTGGTGGTCAAGGGCAACAACGGCAGCGACGGCATGGGCCTGATGACGGTACGCGACGCCAAGGACTTGCCCGCATTGCTGGAGAAAACTGCCGCAGGGGGTCAAGCCCTGGCCGGCTTGCAAGCGCTGATCCTGCAAGAAGGAATTTTGACTAACGAACGCGTGAACGACGCTGTGGCTGAGCCGGTGGTCTACCTGATGGACCGCTACGTGGTGGGCGGTTTTTATCGGGTACACGCCGAGCGCGGCGTGGATGAAAACCTGAGCGCCCCTGGCTCCAGTTATGTGCCGCTGGCTTTTGGCGGCGGCGCGCAGTTGCCCCAGCTAGGTATGCGCCCTGGCGCAAGCGACCCCAACCGCTTTTACATGTATGGCGTTGTGGGGCGCTTGGCCATGTTGGCGGGCAGCTACGAGCTAGAGGCGACCGACCCAGAGGCGGACCTGGACACTTAGCCTGCAGCGCCGACGTTCCCGCGCTTGTCGACGGGGCTGCGGTTGCTGCTGCAATGCAGCATTTTTAGCTACGTTTTCCACACCAGCGCGGTTTTTGCGCGCGGGCAGGGGCACAATGGTGCCTCCTTGTTGAATGGAAACCGGGCCGCTCAAGCACCCGGAGCAACTTTGCCTGCTTCTAAATCTTCTCTCACCGCGCTCACACTGGGCGCCATTGGCGTGGTTTACGGCGATATTGGCACCAGTGTGCTGTATGCGCTTAAAGAGGTTTTTGGCTCCGGCCACGTGCCGTTCACCCCAGACAACGTGTACGGCATCTTGTCCATGATTTTTTGGACCCTGACCGTCATCGTCTCTCTCAAATACGTGATTTTGGTTTTGCGCGCTGATAACGAAGGAGAGGGCGGCCTGGTTGCCATGCTGGCGCTGGCGTCCCAGGCGGTAAAAGACCGGCCCAGGCTTCGCCGCGTGCTGCTTAACGTCGGTATTTTTGGCACCTGTTTGTTCTACGGCGATGGGGTGATTACCCCAGCGATATCGGTGCTGGGCGCGGTGGAGGGTTTAGAGATCATTTCACCGAAATTTGTAAAGTACGTGGTTCCTATCACCCTGGTGATCTTGTTTTGCTTGTTTTGGGTGCAAAAACGTGGCACAGCCGGTATCGGCAAGTTTTTTGGTCCAATTACGCTGCTTTGGTTTGCGGCACTTGCCGTTCTTGGGGTAGCGCACATCGCCACCAACCCGCATATTTTGGTGGCGCTCAATCCCTATTACGCGCTCACCTTTATGTGGAGCAACCCGGGTGTGACTTTCATCCTTCTGGGCGCAGTGGTGTTGTGCGTGACCGGCGCAGAGGCGCTCTACGCTGACCTGGGGCATTTCGGCAAGAAGCCGATTCGTCTGGCCTGGTTCAGCGTGGTCATGCCCTCTTTGACCCTGAACTACTTTGGCCAAGGTGCGCTGTTGCTGAGCAACCCGGCGGCCATTAAAAACCCTTTTTACATGATGGCACCTGACTGGGCGCTGTTGCCTTTGGTGGTGCTTGCCACCATGGCAGCGGTAATTGCCTCGCAGGCGTTGATAACCGGTGCCTTTAGCGTGACCAAACAGGTGATTCAGCTGGGCTACCTGCCGCGCCTGAACCTGGTTCACACCAGCGCGCGCGAAGCGGGGCAAATCTACATTCCTTTCGTCAACTGGGGCTTGTTCGCGGCGATTGTCCTGGCGGTAGTGATGTTCAAGTCGTCGAGCAACCTCGCTGCGGCCTATGGCATTGCAGTGTGTACCGATATGCTGATCACCACGATCTTGACTTTTTACGTGATCCGCCATGGCTGGAAGTACCCACTTTGGCTGTGCCTGGGTGCAACCGGCTTCTTTTTTGCGGTGGACTTCCTGTTTTGGGGCTCTAACTTACTCAAACTGTTGGACGGTGGTTGGTTTCCTTTGCTCATTGGCGCCGTGGTGTTTCTTTTCATGGACACCTGGAAAGAAGGGCGCGCGCTGCTCAACTCCAAGCTCAAGGCCGACTCCATGGATCTGCCTAGCTTCCTGGAAGCCGTGTTTGTCAGCCCCCCCGCGCGGGTGGAGGGAACGGCCGTGTTTTTGACCGCTGCCGTGGGCACCGTTCCCAACGCGCTGTTGCACAACCTTAAGCACAACAAGGTGCTGCACGACATCAACCTGTTTGTCACCGTGCGCAACCACGAAGTGCCATGGATTGGGCTGGACAAGCGCATCGAGATCGAGCGCCTGGGCCACGACTGCTGGCAGGTTCTTATTCACTACGGATTCAAGAACGACCCCGATGTTCCCCGCGCGCTGCAGCAGCTCAAAGGCCGTGGCGTGGCGCTGGACCCCATGTTGACCAGCTACTTTTTGTCCCGCGACACTGTGGTGCCGACGCTGGGCAAAGGCATGGCGCCGTGGCGCGAAAAGTTGTTTGCCCAAATGCACCACAACGCCAGCAGCGCCGCCGACTTTCTGAACTTACCCAGTAACGCAGTCGTCGAGCTGGGCTCCAAAATTGAAATCTAGGCGCGCGTGCAGTTTTTCAAAGACCTGAGCTGGTCCAGCTTTACCGCCGGTTTTGTGGCGGTGTTGGTGGGCTTTACCAGCTCGATTGCCATCGTGTTCCAGGCCGCGCAGTCTTTTGGCGCTACGCCCGAGATATTGGCCTCGTGGCTGTGGGCCATCAGCATCGGCATGGGTTTGGCCACGGCCGTCCCCTCGCTGTGGCTGCGCAAGCCGGTGATGGTGGCCTGGAGCACCCCCGGCGCTGCGGTGCTGGCCAGCGCCGGCCTGGCCGGTGGTTTCTCGATGGGCGACGCGGTGGGCGCATTTATGGCAAGCGCGGCGCTGGTGGTGCTGGTGGGTGCCACCGGCTGGTTTGAGCGGGTGATGAACCGCATTCCGGTGGCCTTGGCCAGCGCGCTGCTTGCGGGTGTCTTGGCGCGTTTTGGCCTGTCAGGCTTTGCTGCGGCCCAGTCGGCGCTGCCGCTGGTGGTGCTCATGCTGCTCACTTATTTGCTGGGCAAGCGCTTTGTGCCGCGCTACGCGGTGCCTGGCACCTTGCTGTTTGCGGTTTTGTTCGTGGCCGCGCAAGGCGGCTTTGGCCGGGTGGATATTCCGCTGGGGCTGACGGTGCCGGTGTTTGTGGCACCCGAGTTTTCCTTCTCAGCCCTGGTGAGCTTGGCGCTGCCCTTGTTTGTGGTCACCATGGCTTCGCAAAACCTGCCGGGTGTGGCGGCCATACGCGCTTCGGGCTTTGGCGACGAGCGTGCGCGCGGTGGCGACGCAGGGCTGCCGGTGTCCAAAATCCTCACGCTGACCGGCTTGGCCACGCTAGCGCTGGCGCCGTTTGGCGCGTTTTCGCTCAACCTAAGCGCCATTACCGCCGCTATATGCATGGGCCCCGAGGCGCACCCCGACCGTGCGCGGCGCTACACCGCCGCCGTGTCCTGCGGCGTGCTGTACATCGTGCTGGGTTTGTTTGGCGCGACCATCATGGCGCTGCTCACCGCCTTTCCCAAAGAGCTGGTGGCAGCCATCGCCGGGCTGGCGCTCATGGGCACCATAGGCAGCGCGCTGGCAGCGGCCTTGCACAAAGAGGCCGACCGTGAGGCGGCCATGGTGACTTTTTTGATCACGCTCAGCGGCGTGGTGATAGGCGGCGTGGGCTCGGCGTTTTGGGGCGTGGTGGCCGGGGCGCTGGCCCTGGCTGTGCAACACTACCGGCCAGCCAAGCGCGCGACTTAGAAACCCGCCCCCGTCTTTTTTGCGCTGCGCGCCCCGAGCGTGCCGCCCGTCCAAGTGGAGAACCCCCCCATGCACATTCTGTTCGTCGCCGACCCGCTGGAGTCTTTCCAGATTTACAAAGACACCACCTTCGCCATGATGCGCGAGGCGCAAAAACGCGGCCATCAGGTCGTGGCCTGCGAGATGACCGATGTGCGCTGGCAGCAGGGCGAAGCCG
>JARXAU010000088.1 GCA_029865675.1 Rhodoferax sp. | reverse complement strand
AGATAAAACTTCCACCCCAGCATTTATTAACTCCGCTCGTGCTGCGGCACTGGAAAAGCGATAAAAAACCGCCGCTGAAGGGGCGCGCCATGCGTTTTGGGCCGAGCGTAGTTCCTGGTGAACCCCAGTTTGAAGGCTTCCAGCTTGCAAGATGAGTACGTCGGCGGTGGGTTCATCTGACTGCCCTGCCGCTTTTGCTGATGCTGCCAAACTGTCAAATACACCCACCAGTTGCGCCTTTAGCCCAAAGGGTTGTAGGTGAGACAAGCGCTGTACTCGGCTTGCCAAGGATTGCCCAACCACCACAATCTTTATTGAGTTTTGCAAATGTGCTTCAACCCAATTAGCTTGGCGTACCTCAGGGGCACGCATCATTTCCCGCATTTGTTCCGTCTCTAGCGAGGCAAGCGATCCAATGGCGTGCCCCTGCGCGGTCAACCGACGCAGCAGGGTAGCTCTTTCTACATCCGCTGGCGAATACAACCGGTGACCTGATGCTGCAGTATTCGGCCGTACAGCCTGGTGGCGCTGCTCCCAAATGCGCAACGTGGCAACGGGCATACCCGCGATCCTTGCTACAGCACTAGCTCTAAAAGTGGGCTGAGTTTTGTTTTGCTGAGGTGCTTGTGATGCACCTGTGGTGTCGGAAAGCGGCATTTTTTATCGAACGAGTTAGATTTGAGTTGGATTATTGCACCTTTTTTCATCTATTGAGTTGATTTTTTTCTTTTAAACGCTACGATAGCTGCTCGAAACCAACTCGCATCACCATCAAAGTGATTAGTCAAGCTGGTACCGACCATTTTTGTTCCAGCGTGACTTCTGACAACTCGCCTCCCCACTTGTTGACATCTTCGGGCGCCAAGATCCCAAGCCCTTGGTGTTTGTCGAATTTTTCAGGCTTGTCTTCAAACGGATTTTTCATGAACACAAATCGACGCACTTTTTTCATGACTCTGGCCGCTGGCGGTTCAGTTTTGGCCACCTCTGCCCACGCCCAAGTAAAGGCAGACGAAAAAGACCCACAGTCTGTGGCATTGGGCTACGTAGCGGATGCCAACAAAACAGACACCAAAAAGTACCCCAAGTACGCTGCCGGTCAAGTTTGTACCAACTGCGCTCTGTATCAAGGCAAAGCCAGTGATGCTTGGGGTGGTTGCCCATTGTTTGCTGGTAAGCAAGTTGCAGGTAAGGGCTGGTGCAGTGCATGGGCCAAAAAAGGCTGATGGTGGCAGAGTCGGCCGTGGTGCAGCTATCGGGCGCGGACAAAGCACAAAGCGTTTGCGCAAGCCGCGTTCACATCGCTCCGGGGGACATACTTCCCGAGTGGGTGTTTGCTTATTTGCGAACCGACCACGCAGGCGAAGTCGGTGCAGTCTGTATTTATCAAGGTGTGCTCCAATTCTCCCGGGACCCGGAGTTGCGCGCCTTCGCTGAGCATCACTTAGCCACCGAGCAAAATCACCTGCATCTCATCTCTGGCTGGTTGCCTGCAGCTCAGCACAGTCGCTTGCTCCCGCTTTGGCGGCTAGCAGGGTTTTTAACCGGCGCCCTTCCCGCGTTGTTCGGCCCCAAGGGGGTCTACGCCACGATTGATGCAGTAGATTCCTTTGTCAACTACCACTACGAGGAGCAGATTCTTGCTCTTGCCCGGCATATCGAACTAAGTAACCTGCTCCAAACCCTGCTCGATTGCCAAGCTGACGAAGTGGCTCACCGCGATGAGGCGGCGGCTGCGTCCAAGGACTTAGGTCAGTCAGGTTGGGTGCTGCGCGCTTGGTGCGCCATGGTGGGCGCAGGCTCAAAAGCTGCGGTGACCTTGATCCGCCACATTTGAGTGACCCACGCATGACCGCAATCGCAGCAGAAATCGAACGCTTTAACCGCCTGAGTGCCACTTGGTGGGACAGCCGTGGACCCATGCGGCCCCTGCACGTTGTCAACGCCCTAAGGCTTGACTTCATAGTCGAACAAATTGCCTCGCATTTGGGCCATGACAGAGCCAATGCGCTAGGTGGGCTAAGTGGGCTAAGTGGGCTAAGAATTTTGGATGTGGGATGCGGCGGCGGCTTGATGTCTGAAGCGCTGGCACGCTACGGAGCTAATGTCGTTGGCGTGGATGCTTCACCGGGTAACGTCGCTGCTGCTCGCCTGCATGCTCAATCGCAGAACTTCACAGTTGACTATCGGCTCGGCGAACCCGCCGAAGTACTGTCCCCACACGAGCGTTTTGACGTGGTTCTCGCGCTTGAGGTGGTCGAACACGTGAGTGACGTACCCACATTTTTGGCCGCCGCCGTTGACCGTCTCGCTCCAGGCGGCATGCTCTTTATCTCCACCATTGATCGTACTTTCAAGAGCTTTGCAGTGGCCATCGTTGGAGCTGAATACCTGCTGCGAGTTCTGCCGCGCGGAACCCACCAGTGGGCAATGTTTGTGCGTCCCGAAGAGTTGCGGTCTGCTTTGGCTCCCTCAAAATTACACATGAACAACCTGCGCGGCATGCGCTATTTGCCGGTTGTGCACAAAGCCTCTTGGTGCAAGGACACAAAGGTCAACTACATCGCCACCTTCTCGCGCACTCCCCACGACAACTACGAACATTAAGAGCCGTCATGCACCATGTAAGACATCTGATTTTGGTGCTGGGAGATCAGCTCGACTTGGAAGCAGCAGCCTTCGACGGATTCGAAGCCACAAAAGACGCTGTGTGGATGGCCGAAGCCCACGAAGAGTCCACCCATGTCTGGTCAAGCAAGCAGCGCATCACCTTGTTTTTAAGTGCCATGCGTCACTTTGCACAAGCACTTCGCGACGCGGGCCGGCCGCTGCACTACCACCGGCTCGACGATACCGGCGCTGTCGCCGACCTAGGCACTCTTGGGGCCAAGTTACAGGCTGACTTGATCAGGCTAAAACCACAGCGCGTGGTGATGACTGCGCCGGGCGATTGGCGCGTGTTCCAACAACTCAAGGCTGCCGTCGAAGCAGCAGGGCTGAAGCTTGAAGTCTGCGAAGACCGCCACTTCTTTACAACAGTGAGCGAGTTCGCAACGCATGCCAGTGGGCGCAAGTCGCTGCGGCTGGAGTACTTTTACCGCGAGCTGCGGCAACGCTACAACATCCTGATGGACGATGGCAAGCCCGCGGGCGGCCAATGGAATTTTGACGCTGATAACCGCGAAGCCTTTGGTCTTCAAGGCCCCGGCGTGGTCCCGGCCCGGGCGGCCTTTGAACCCGATGCCCTCACGCAAGAGGTTATTGCACTGGTGAACACCCGCTTTGCCGACCACCCTGGCACGCTCGACAGCTTTGCCTGGCCGGTTACGCGCAATCAAGCTTTAAAAGCGTTACAGAGCTTTGTTGAGAAGCGTTTGCCTCTTTTTGGTCGCTACGAGGACGCCCTATGGCCTGGTGAGCCTTGGCTTTACCACTCCCATCTGTCGTCTGCCATGAACCTCAAACTGCTCAGTGCACACGAGGTGGTTCAAGCGGTAGAAGCGGCTTATCGGTCTGGCCATGCGCCGCTTCAAAGCGCTGAGGGCTTTATCCGCCAGATCCTGGGGTGGCGCGAATACGTTCGAGGTATTTACTGGATGCAAATGCCCAGCTACGTCGAGCGCAATGCCTTGAATGCCGTGGAAGAATTACCCGCCTGGTTTTGGTCCGGGCAGACCGACATGGCCTGCTTACGCGATGCCATCACGCAAACTTTGGAACACGGCTACGCGCATCACATACAACGCCTGATGGTCACAGGCCTTTATGCACTGCTCCTGGGTGTGCGGCCTCAGCAGGTTCACGCTTGGTACTTGTCAGTTTATGTAGATGCAGTCGAATGGGTGGAATTACCCAATACCTTGGGGATGAGCCAGTATGGCGACGGCGGCCTTATGGCAAGCAAGCCCTATGTTGCGACCGGCAAGTACATCCAGCGCATGGGTGGGCCCTGTGAAGGTTGCCGCTACGACCCCGCTCTGCGAGAGGGTGAACGAGCCTGTCCATACACCACTCTGTACTGGGATTTTTTGATGCGGCACGAAACACTGCTCGCCAAAAACCCCCGGATGGCTTTACAGGTCAAGAACGTGGCGCGCATGACAGACGGCCAAAAGCAAGCAGTAACGGTTCGTGCCGACGCAATTCGCCGTGGTGATGTTGGCGTAGCCCAATGACGACGCTTGATAACTTTCCGCCCACGCGCGAAGCTGCATTGGCCCGAGTCAGTGCCGTGCGCCCTGGCGACTATGCGCGCAGCCGAAACGCCCTTGCGGGTGCGGTCACTGGCTTGTCGCCCTACATCACCCATGGATTACTTGGCCTGCCCGAGGTTCTGGCTGATGTGATCGCCAAATACCCGCTGGATATCCAGCACAAGTTCGTCTTCGAGCTGGGGTGGCGCGAATACTTTCGACACATCTGGGCGTTTCGAGGTGAAGAAATTTTTGAATCTTTGCGCGAGGGCCTGCTACCGCAGACAAGCTACTCAGCGCTGTTGCCTGCCGATATTCCCCAAGCTGCTACCGGTGTGCCAGTCATTGATATGGCGGTGCGTACCTTGTACGCCACAGGCTATCTGCACAACCATGCCCGCATGTGGCTGGCCAGCTATGTGGTGCATATGCGCAAGGTGCACTGGCGGGTTGCGGCGGATTGGCTTTACGGTCACCTGCTAGACGGTGACCTGGCCAGCAACCACCTCAGTTGGCAGTGGGTGGCTGGCACCGGCAGTAGCAAGCCTTACCTTTTTAATGCAGACAACGTTGCCCGCTACGCGCCTGCACTTTGGCACAGCCCGGGAAGTGTGATCGACCAATCTTATGAAGCCTTGGACAGACTCGCCCGACAACCCATTCACCGCTTACCCACCCGCGCCCGCGCCGAGCACGACGCGCCCACCTCAGACGCGCTGATTGAACCTTTGCTGCTTGCGGAACCCCCCTTAGACCTTGGTTGGGCACAGCCTGACTCGGCGGCTGTGGCAGGCCGTGAGGTGTGGCTGTTACACCCCTGGAACCTGGGCGATCTGCCCACTACCTTGCCTGCAAACACGGTGGTGGTGGGCGTCTTTATCACTGACTTTCACCGCGCTTGGCCTTGGAGCGAGCGACGCTGGCGTTTTGTTGCCAGCCGAATGGCTGAACTTACTGCGTTGCGTTGGCAAGGTGATGCGGCAGCAATTGGTGCTGCACTGCAGAGTGCTGCCCGTGTGCGCAGTGTGGACGAGCCGCACCTTGCACCGTGCTTAGCAAGCTTGGCAGTTTGCGAAGCGGCGGTTGAGCTTTTCCCAGCGGTTGATCGGCGCTGCGACTCCTTTAGCCAGTGGTGGACTCGGGCATCGCGCAGCTTTGTAACAGCATCTGACCTACTTGCTGCGCGACAAACGCCAGCGTGGTGAGACCATTTGAACCAGACTATGAACAATGCGAATCAGACCAACTCCAGCCAGTGCAATGGATCACTGACCGTGCTCTACGACGGCGCGTGCCCGCTGTGCAGGCGCGAAATTGCCGTCTACCGTGACCTGCAACCGCTGCAACCAGGCTCGACGGTGAGCTTTGCCGACATCAGCAACACGGCTGTACCACTGCCAGCCGGTACAACCCGCGAACAGTTACTAGCGCGGTTTCATGTGCAAGGCCGCAATGGTCAACTGCTTAGCGGAGCTCAGGCATTTTTGGCCTTGTGGGCCGCCCTACCAGGTTGGCGCTGGCTGGCCCTGATCGGACGCTTGCCGGGAGCTGGCTGGGTGATGGAGCGGATGTACCGGTTATTTCTAAGGTGGCGGCCAACGCTTCAGCGCTGGGCATTGCGCTGGGATTGACACCCCTCAACAAAGCATGCAGCTTCCCGGTAAGCAACTGCTTATTTTTTCACTCCTGTTTCTCAAGGCATTTCATGGAATCCATCGTTCTCATCACAGGCGCCAGTGGCGGCATTGGCAGGGCTCTCGCACATCAACTCCATAGCAAGGGACTGCGAGTTGCCGTAGTCGGGCGTGACATGGACCGTTTGACCAACGTTGATGCGGCATTGCGCATTGCTGCAGACACCACCACGCCGGAAGGTGCAGAACAAGCAATCGCTACCTGCCAAGAGTCGTTGGGCGCTGCGCCCTCACTGCTGGCACATTGCGTGGGTAGTACTTTGATTGCACCCCTGCATCGCACCAGTGTGCAAGCCTACCGAGAGGTCATGCGCATCAATTTGGATAGCGCTGTATTCATGTTCCAGGCTTGGGTTGCCGCACTGCAAGGCGGCCCCGGCGCTGCCGTGATGGCCAGCTCCGTGGTGGCTCGGATTGGTGTGGCCAACCACGAAGCAATTGCCGCAGCCAAGGGTGGAGTTGAGGCGCTGGTACGCAGTACTGCTGCGACTTACGCCGCCCAAGGGCTACGCATCAATGCAGTGGCACCTGGTCTCACCGAAACACCTATGACGGCCAACATGCTCAAGATGACAGCAATGCGTGAGGGAGCCGCACGCCAGTACCCTTTAGGCGGTATTCAATCTGCTGAGCAAGTCGCTGATGTCATGGCTTTTCTACTGGGAGATGGTGCTGCCCGGCTGACGGGCCAGGTCATTGCGGTGGACGGTGGGTTTACCACCGTTAGGCCCTTGGTTCGTTGATTGCCCGGTTCCAGCGCCATGAAACACGGCTTAGACACATCGCAAGACATTCGCCAGCAAATCTGGAAAGAGCTTGGGCGCGGTTGTGTAGACCGTCACCACGCCTGGCGAACTCCTGTGCTGGCTACCGTAGGTTTTGATGGTTTACCGAATGTCCGTACGGTAGTACTTCGAAAGGTGGACACCAACCAACAGACACTTTGCTTTTATACGGACGCACGCAGCGCGAAAGTCAGCGAACTTACAAAACAGCCCAAGGCGGTACTTGCGTTTTGGAGTGCTCGGCTTAATTGGCAACTGCGCGTGAAAGTTGCAATCTCGGTAGCCACCGAGGGCCCTGAAATGCAAGTCCATTGGCAGCGGGTCCAACAGTCGGCATCTGCTGGAGACTACATGGCTAATGAGGCTCCAGGTACCGAGCGCTCTACAGGATTCAGCACCTCGCCAACCCTGAGTGGCGACCATCACTTCGCCTTGTTGAACGCCCAGGTCCTCCAGATGGACTGGCTGGAATTGGGCCAGGGCGGACATCGACGAGCGCGCCTGAGCGCCGACACTTGGCAGTGGCTTATCCCCTGAAGTATCCAAGCAAAAACCCTCCGCTTTCCAATGTCTTAAAAGGCAATAACCTCGCAGGTTTACTGTAAGTTCTAGAATTTCAGGAATTACTGAAATTTGGAAAAGCTTTGAACCTGCCACCTCTAACCCAACGCTTTGTTCTGCACTTTGGCGAGATGGGCAGCCGTTGGGGCATCAACCGAACAGTTGGACAAATTTATGCCCTGCTATTTGTCTCACCCAAGCCACTTAACGCAGATGAGTTAGGGGAAGCTCTGGGGTTTTCTCGGTCCAACGTCAGCATGGGCTTAAAGGAACTTCAATCATGGAACCTAGTCCGGCTCATTCATCAACCAAATGACAGACGCGAGTACTTTCAGGCACCAGAAGAAATGTGGGCCATCTTTCGAACACTGGCTGCCGAACGTCGCAAAAGAGAAATCGACCCAACTCTTTCCATGCTGCGCGACGCCTTAATGGAGCAGCCCAGTGTTGAAGCAGATATTCATGCGCAAGGGCGTATGAGGCAAATGCATGGATTCATTGACCTGATGACCAACTGGCTTGATGACGTGCAAAAAATGGATTCTGCAACTCTCGCAAGCTTGATGCAAATGGGCTCCAAAGTTCAAAAGCTTTTAGAGATCAAAGGCAGAGTGAAAGAAGTTTTTTCTAGCAAACCGTGAGGCTCCACTGGAGCAAATTACCTAAACTGAATTTTTTTGAAGGAAAACTGACATGCTTATTCAAAAACTACCTACTTACTTCACCATCAGAAATTATTGGAATCAGCTCCCTGATTTCAGTCTCAGCCACATTCTGCTGAGAGTACCCTTGGCGCTTTTATTCATTAATCAAGGACTCAGTAAGCTGCCGTTTGATGCTGCCGCAGGGCAAGCGATGGGTATATCGCCACTTGTTTGGTGGTTCGTTTGTTACGGGGAAGTGGCAGCTGGTTTAGGGCTTCTGATTGGCGGGCTGGCAACAATTCCCAAAATTCGCGACACTGCATTTTTGGCTGTTTTGGGTGACTTGATTACTCGCTTTAGCGGCATCGTGATGTGCTGCGTTGTAACTGGGATCATTTGGACCGTCATCAAGCCAGAAAGTTTGTTGAACTTCATCCTGACTGATTACATGCACTTTTCTCTTTGGGCTGGTGGTCTCTACTTTGGCCTGAGAGGAAATTGGGCAGTGGCAATTGATAAAAAAATCTAAAACTAAAAGTTTTTTGTTAACTAAACACTTTGACGGTACAACTTGCTAATCGCTAACCAATACCGCAAGTTCCAAACTTTTACGGCCTAAGATCCGCCGGTAAAACCAAGGAACATAAATGTGAAAACTATTTTAAGTCTTTTATTAGGCTTGACGTTTTCTGTAAATGCTGCTGACACTTCGCCAGCAATTCCTACCCCACCAAGTTGGCTGACGCAAGCCAAGCAAGTCATCGCTGAGAAAAAGTTTAATCAAGCCATCAATTTGCTTTCCCAAGCTAGCGACAAACAGTCCGCTGATTGGCACAACATGATGGGCTTCAGCCTGCGTAAAAAATCTCCACCCGACTTGCTTGGGGCCGAGAATCAATACAAATTGGCTTTGACCTGCCCCCCATAAACCGTACCAGCCATTTTTCCAAGAAGTCCATCACATTGGAGAATGATGGACATGAGAACCAGCAAATACAGCGAAGAGCAAATCATCGGCTTTCTGCGCCAAGCCGAGGCCGGAATGCC
>JARXAU010000063.1 GCA_029865675.1 Rhodoferax sp. | reverse complement strand
GGTTGGCCAACAAAGGCGTGGGAATGGCGCCTGCCGAGGCCTGAAACGGGCGTTCGGCACGAACTTTTATGTGAGCCCTGGCCTACATCACCCCCGCAAACACCATCACATCCACCATGTCCCCCGGCGCCACCGCGCCTTGGTCGTGGTGCAGCACCAGCAATCCGTTGGCCCGCACCATGGAGCTGAGCACGCCAGAGCCCTGGTCGCCCGTGGTTACCACGCACAGACCGCCACCGGCGTCGGTGCTAACGATGGCGCGTTGGTATTCGGTGCGGCCCGGCTTTTTGCGGATCGCTGCAACGCTGCGGGCTTTGAGCAGCGGCGGGTTGATGGAGGGGTCTTGCGCGTTGGCGCCCAGCATGCGCCACAGGGCAGGGCGCACAAAGGCCAAAAAGGTCACCATCACCGCCACCGGGTTGCCCGGCAAGCCAAACAAGGGTACCTGTCCGATGCGCCCCACTGCCATCGGCCTACCCGGACGCATGGCGATGCGCCAGAACACCACGCCGCCTTCGCCAGGTGTGTCGCTTTGTGCCAGTTGGCGCATCGTGGCCTTGGTGTGGTCGGCCTCGCCCACGCTCACGCCACCGCTGGTGATGATGGCGTCGGCCTGCGCTGCGGCGCTGCGAAAGGCGGCCGCCAGCGCGCCAGGGTCGTCGCGCACCACGCCCAGGTCCACACATTCAATGCCCATGCGCTGCAACATGGCCCCGACGGTGTAGCGGTTGCTGTCAAACACGGCGCCCGCGCGGGGGGCGTCGCCCAGGCTCAAAATCTCGTCGCCGGTAGAAAAGTAGGCCACCCGCAAGCGCTGGAACACCCGCGCCGTGGGCATGCCTAGGCTGGCCAAGAGGCCCAGGCAGGCCGGTGTCAACACCGTGCCCGCCGCCAAGGCAGTTTTTCCTTGCTGCAAGTCTTCGCCACGGGCGCGGCGGTTGTCCCCAGCGCGCAGCAGTCCCGGTGGCAAATGGATATGGTCGTCCGTGGTCTGCACCAACTCTTGGGGCACCACCGTGTCGAGGCCGTCAGGCATGACGGCGCCCGTCATGATCTTTATGCATTCGCCTTTGGCCAGCAAGCCTTGGTAGGGCGCGCCCGCCAAGGCAGAGCCGACAATGCGCAACGCCACTGCGCCACCCGCGTCCAGCGCCGAGCCGGCAAAAGCGTAGCCGTCCATGGCCGAGTTGTCATGTGCGGGCACATTAATGGGGCTGACCACGTCTTGGGCCAGCAGCCGTCCTAGCGCTTTCAGGAGTGGCACCTCTTCGTTCTGCGTGGGACTCGGCACCAGTTGCGCTAAGAATGCGTTCACCGTGTGGGCGGGTAGGGCTTGGGGGTCGTAGCCCTGCAGTTCCGCAGCGATTTGGTCCAGGGTTTTCATACCGTACGGAGTGGCGTGCTTTCCAGAGAGCGCAGTTCGGCCAGTGTGTTGGCGTTAAAAAAGGCTTGTGGATCGTCCTGCGCTTGGTCAAACGCCACCACCACAGTGCGATGCTGTGCCGTCCAGGCGTCCACCTTGCGTCCGCCACTTGCCAAAAACGCCTGCAAACTAGGGGCCAAAGTGGTGCGCAGCAGGCAAAACACCGGTTGGGGGCGTAGCGTCCACTGACCCTTGTCGTCTCGCTCCCGAGCGCCGGCGACTGCGATGTCGGCGCCTTGCGACCCGAAGGCTGCAAATTCCAAGGCTTGCGCCAGGCGATCCATCAAGTCCAGCGGAAAACGCGGCGTGTCGCAGGCTACCGTCAGCAGATATCGGTATCCCTCTGGCGCAGCAGCGTCACCCGCAGGCCGGCTAGAGCAATACTGCAACGCCGTCTCAAAACCGGCCAGCGGGCCGGCATAGCCTTTTAGCTCGTCTGCCCAGACCGGGCAGCCCCAGCGGGCGTAGAGGTCTGCGTTGCGGTTGGCGTTGATGGCGATCAAGCCCGGTGCACCCAGGGTTTGCGCTTGAAGGCGCTGCACACAATGCCCTGCCAGGGGCTGCCCCGCCAGCAGTTGCAAGCCCTTGTCCACGCCGCCCATGCGGCTGCCCATGCCACCCGCGAGCACCACGGCGCACACCTCACGGGGGTCAAACTGCGCCATGGTGCTTAGCCGCCGATATAGCTCATCTCGACCCGGCGTGCGCCGCTGCCCTGTGCTTCGGGCGGCAAACTGGCGCGCAGCAGCGAATAGCGGTCGCTACGTCCCTGCCAAATGTGCGCTATTGCGTCGGCTAGTTCCGCGTCTCCACCCGAGCCGCGCACCACGCCACGCAGGTCGTGGCCCTGGCTGGCGAAAAGGCACAAATAAAGTTGCCCCTCGGTGGACAAGCGTGCACGGTTGCACTCGGCGCAAAAGGCCTGGGTGACGCTGCTGATCACCCCCACTTCACCCAGCTGCGGGTCATATTGGCCTTGCGCGTTGGCGTAGCCCCAGCGTTGGGCGGTCTCGCCGGGCGCTGAGGCCTCAAGTGCAACCACGGGCAATTCGGCGTGTAGCCGCTCAATCACTCTGGCGGATGGCAGCACCTCGTCCATGCGCCAGCCGTTGGTCGCGCCTACGTCCATGTATTCAATAAAGCGCAAAACGACTCCAGTGCCTTGGAAGTGGCGTGCCATGGGCACGATTTCATGGTCGTTGGTGCCCCGCTTGACCACCATATTGACTTTGATCGGTCCCAGGCCCACCGCCTGCGCCGCCTCAATGCCTGCTAGTACGTCAGCCACCGGAAAATCGACGTCGTTCATTTTTTTGAAGACCGCATCGTCCAAGCCGTCCAGGCTGACCGTGACCCGCTGCAATCCCGCGTCTTTGAGTGCCTGCGCCTTGCGGGCCAGCAAGGACCCGTTGGTGGTGAGGGTGATGTCCAAGGGCGCGCCCTCGGTAGTGCGCAGTGTGGCGAGTTGCGCAATCAGCAGCTCAAGGTTCTTGCGCAAGAGGGGTTCGCCGCCGGTCAGCCGGATTTTTTGTACGCCGTGCGCCACACACTGGCGTGCAATGCGCGTGATTTCTTCAAACGAAAGCAAGGCGCTGTGGGGCAAATACGCATAGTCTTTGTCAAATACCTCTTTGGGCATGCAGTAGCTGCAGCGAAAGTTGCAGCGGTCGGTGACGCTAATGCGCAGGTCGCGCAGGGGCCGACCCAGGGTGTCTGTCAAGCTCCCCCTCGGCTGGCTTGTGCCCAGGTCTTGGATGTAGCCACTGCCGCCAGTGCCTAAAGGGTGCATCGGCGGCGCGAGGGAGCGCTGATCTAGCAAAGAAATAGTGCGGTAAGGGGGGCGGCTCGTCATGGGCCCGATTGTGGCCTTTTCGGTGCCCCGAGTTTTAGCACCCATGGTTTTTCGAAGAAGCCGTTTCTCGTTGCCTCAGCGACGCGGTTTACTGCGCTTTGTGCCTGCGGTAGCCCGCGTCAGAGGCGGCGACGACCGCTTGGGTGCGGTTGTCGGCCTCAAAATGGCGAAGAATGGCGCTGACGTGATTTTTAATGGTCTCGTCGGAGAGGCCCAGCGCCTGCGCAATGTGCCGATTCGTTTGCCCGTCCATCAGGCCGTAGAGCACCTCTTCTTGGCGCATCGAGAGCCGGGCGCGGATCGCTTTTCCGCCGGACCGTTCTAGCAACTGGAAGGCCTGGAGCTCTGGTGGCACGTAACTCTCCCCCCTTAGGGCGAGTTCGACCGCTTTGAACATTTCGTCGATGGAGCCCGACTTGAGCACAAAGCCCAGAGCGCCCGCTTCGATGGTTTGTTGCATCAGGTGGGGGTTGGTGGAGCCGGAAACGACCAACACCGCCAATTGCGCCCGCACCCTTGCGAATTCTCGCAACACCTCTAGCCCCGTCATGTCCTCCAGCTGGTAATCCAGCAGCACCAGGTCGATGTCGCGGTGCGGCATCAGAAGGTCGATCGCCTGCGCACCCGTGCCAGCGAGTACCAATTGCGCCTGGGGGTAACGCCCCTGGAGCAATTGGCTCAGCCCTACAAGAACCACGGGGTGGTCGTCGACGATCAGCATCTTCATGGGCTCGATATTAGCCGCTATTAAAAACAATGTTTGCTTTTACATAAGTCTATGTGTTTAATTAACTAATTTAATTGATTTATATATTTTTTATAAATAAAACATAAAAAATAAATATTTGATTCTATTTAAGTTTTTTTGCGGAGTGTCCTGCACACCGAATCAGCCGCCGTGAATCTTCATCATCAGCGGCACGATCAGCAGCGCCACGATGTTGATGATCTTGATCAAGGGGTTCACTGCGGGGCCGGCCGTGTCTTTGTACGGGTCGCCCACGGTGTCGCCCGTCACTGCTGCTTTGTGCGTGTCCGAGCCCTTGCCGCCGTGGTGGCCGTCTTCGATGTACTTTTTGGCGTTGTCCCAGGCGCCGCCGCCGGTGCACATGGAAATCGCGACAAACAAGCCGGTCACGATGGTGCCCATCAGCAAACCACCCAGCGCCGCAGGCCCCAATGCCAGGCCTACCACGATGGGCACGACCACGGGCAAAAGGCTGGGAATCATCATTTCTTTGATGGCGGCTGTGGTCAGCATGTCCACCGCCGTGTCGTATTCGGGCTTGCCAGTGCCGTCCATGATGCCCTTGATGTCGCGGAACTGGCGGCGCACTTCTACCACCACCGAACCCGCCGCGCGGCCTACCGCCTCCATGGCCATGGCGCCAAACAGGTAGGGAATCAGACCGCCAATGAATAGGCCAATGATCACCATCGGGTCGCTCAGGTCAAAGGCAATGTGCTTGCCAAAAGCGTCGAGCTTGTGCGTGTAGTCGGCAAACAGCACCAGCGCGGCCAGGCCCGCCGAGCCAATGGCGTAGCCCTTGGTGACGGCCTTGGTGGTGTTGCCCACCGCGTCCAGCGGGTCGGTGATGTCGCGCACGCTTTTG
The DNA here is from genome assembly GCA_029865675.1 of Rhodoferax sp. GTDB lineage: Bacteria > Pseudomonadota > Gammaproteobacteria > Burkholderiales > Burkholderiaceae_C > Allorhodoferax. The sequence continues at coordinate 616 of JARXAU010000063.1, read as the reverse complement.
GGCATTTCCGACATCTCGGCAATGCCGCCGGCGTTGTCGGTAATCGGTCCATAGGCGTCCAGCGCCACCACAATGCCCGCCATGCTGAGCATGGACGTGGCGGCAATGGCAATGCCGTACAAACCGCCCAGATGGAACGCAGTCCAAATCGCCAGGCAGACAAACAGCACCGGCCAGGCGGTAGAGCGCATGGACACGCCCAGCCCGGCAATGATGTTGGTGCCGTGGCCGGTGGTAGACGCCTGGGCAATGTGCTGCACCGGCGCGTACTGGGTGCCGGTGTAGTACTCGGTGATCCAGACCAGAGCGGCAGTCAATACCAGGCCGACGGCGCAGGCGCCAAATAAATCCATGCCGCTGATGACGCGACCGTCGGTGAGCGTGACCGAGGCCGGGAACAGGCTTTGCGTCACAAAGTAAAACGCAATCAGCGACAGCACGCCCGCCACCGCCAAGCCTTTGTAGAGCGCGGGCATGACGTTCTTCATGCCGGGCGAGGCTTTGACAAAAAAGCAGCCAACGATGGACGCGAGGATGGACACCGCGCCCAGCGCCAGCGGGTACAGAACGGCGTTGGTATTGGGCCCGGCGAGCATCATGGCACCCAGCACCATGG
>JARXAU010000054.1 GCA_029865675.1 Rhodoferax sp. | reverse complement strand
ATCTTGGGCATAGCAAGTCCGCGTCTTCGATACCCCGATGTCCAAGGTCTAGAGAGCGAACCTCCATCACGCCGCAGCCGCCTGCCACTCGCAGAACTTTCCCTGAATCCAGTTAAAAAGCCGTTCCAATTGAGGGACTCCCGATTTCAATTACGAAGCCGTTGAAAGTTTTATTCGTGTACGGATGCGCCGACAATAGGTGGGATCCCCTGGGCGAGGCTTCAGCGAAGGCGTGAAATGCGTGCCTTGCGTGCTCGCTTGGAACGTCGGTATGCGGTAAGCGCGCGCAGACCGGTGCTTGGCGTGCATACGTCAGCACAGTAGTACATCACATGCGCGCCCGGGTGCGTAAGTTTCAAAAAGGTCGACCATGGTTTACAGAGCGCCCACCGGTGGAGTGTTGTTGGGGGCACTCGTTCATCGCCCTGAAAGGTGGTCGTAATGTCCAAGAACTCAAAGTGCTTTCCGCCTCTTCTCGCCAAGCTTGCTGCAGCCTTGCCGCGATTGCTGCGGCCTTTTTGGCTCGCTGGCTTGTTGGCCGCGTCTGCCTGCAGTCCCGCGCTCAACTGGCGCAGCGTAGCGCTCGGCGAGCTCAGCGTCACTCTGCCCTGTAAGCCCGACCGCGGTGAGCGCACAGTCTTGCTGGGAACTCAATCGGTAAGGATGGAGATGGTGGGTTGTGAGGCGGACGGTGCGCTGTTCGCCGTAAGCCGAGTGCGCGTGCCCCAGGGCATGGCGCCAGAGCGCATGCAGGTGCAGTGGCAAAGCGCCACTTTGCAGCAAATGCGGGCCCGCCTAGATCCGGCGCAGCCGTCCAAAATCGGTGGAACCACGCGCTTGCCTTTGACGGTCGTTACTGCCACCGGCCAGCGGACCGATGGGCAGCCATTGCAGGCCAACCTGGCTTGGGTAGCGGTAGGCACCGATCTGGTACACCTTGCGGTTTACGCGGAGCATTTGACGCAAGAACATTCGGAGCCATTTTTGGAGGGAATCCGCGCGCCATGAACCCCTTAGTGCTGCCGTCTTTGGGCCGAAGCCGCGCCATCATGCTGTTTCTGGCTTTTGCTTTTGCCTATTTTTTGTCGACTCTGATTCGGGCGGTAACGGCGACGCTAGCGCCAACCTTGGTGCAGGAGTTCGCTTTGAGTGCTGGGGAATTGGGTTTGTTGGCCGGCGCGTACTTCCTTGGCTTTGCCTTGACCCAGCTGCCGCTGGGCGCCTGGCTGGACCGTCTGGGTCCCAAGCGTGTGGTCCTGGGCTTTCTTTCGGTAGCTGTGCTGGCCTGTGTTGCTTTCGCAAGTGCCTCGGGCTTTGCAGAGCTGCTGCTGGCCCGCTTGCTTTGTGGCGTGGGGCTTAGTGCTTGCCTTATGGCACCGCTGACCGGTTACCGGCGGTGGTACTCGACCGGTGCGCAGATGCGGGCTAGCTCCTGGATGCTGATGACCGGGGCGCTGGGAATGGTGGCGTCCACGCTGCCGGTGCAATGGCTGTTGCCATTGGTCGGTTGGCGCAGCGTATTCCTTTTGTTGGGTGTGCTCTTGGCAGGGTCGATGGCGTTGATCGCTTGGCAGGTGCCCACCCAAACAGAATCGTCCGGCCTTGACGTTGAGCCTGACGCTGCGGCCACAGGCCAATTGGTGGCTGGTGCCAGCGCGATACCGGCAAGCCCCTCGCTCAATGGCGATATGCGCACCGGCTACGCAGCGGTGTGGCGCGACCCCTACTTCCGCAGCCTCGCCTCGTTCGGTTTCGTCGGCTACGGTGGCATGGTCGCGATTCAAACCCTTTGGGCGGCGCCCTGGCTGGTCCACGTCGCGGGCTACAGTGCCGCTAAGGCATCTTCCGCCATGTTTTGGCTCAATGTTGCGATGCTCCTGGCATTTATGGTGTGGGGCTGGATTAACCCCTGGCTGACCCGCAAGGGATGGAAAGCGAAGCGCTTGATGGCTTGGGGTTTACCAGTGCACATCGCACTGTTGGCGCTGATGGCCGGGGCTGGAGGCCACCTCGGCACCTACTCAGGCCTGATGTGGACGCTGTTTTGCGTAACCGGTACGGTAGGCAGCTTGGCCCAGCCAGCGGTTGGTATGGCGTTTCCGGCGGCCTTGGCAGGCCGCGCATTGTCGTCATTCAACTTACTCATCTTCAGCGGTGTTTTTGTGGTGCAGTGGGGTGTGGGCTTGCTCATTGATGGACTGCACGCCCTGGGTTGGGCCACCGCTGTCGCTTACCAAGGTGCCATTGGCGTCTACGCCCTTGGCGTGTTGGCCAGCTACGTGCACTTGCTACGGGCGAAAACGCCATAATCCAAGGCTTCGCTTGCTGCTGCCCAAATGTCTATTGCCATCTTAATCATCGCCCATGCACCATTGGCCAGCGCACTGCGCGCTTGCGTCTTGCACGTGTTTCCTGAAGTGGAGCGCAGCTTGAGCGCGCTTGACGTGCAGGCCAATGAGCCGCCGGAAAACACGCTGGCGATGGCCCGCATCATGGTCACACAACTGGACGCACCTTCTGTGCTGATATTGACCGATGTGTTTGGGGCCACTCCTTGCAACGTGGCGCAGCAACTGGTTGATGGCGTGCACTCCAAGTTGGTGGCGGGCGTGAACTTGCCCATGCTGTTGCGCACGGTGAACTACCGCCACGAGCCCCTGGAAGCCCTTGTTGCGCGCGCACTGGCGGGAGGTAACCAATGCATCATGCAAGTTGCAGTGTCGGCGCCACTGAATCAAACGAAAAACTCCCATGATCCAATCCAACACAATCATCATCAATAAACTGGGCCTGCATGCGCGGGCCTCTGCGAAACTTACCAAGCTTGCCGGTAGTTTTCCTTGTGACGTGTGGGTCACCAAGGGAGAGCGGCGGGTGAACGCCAAAAGCATCATGGGCGTCATGATGCTCGCTGCTGGAATCGGCTCGGCAGTCTCTCTGGAGACCGAAGGTGAGCGATCCCAAGAGGCGATGGACGCGCTGTTGGCGCTGATCGCGGATCGCTTCGGCGAAGGCGAATAAGGCTTATTGAACTCACCAATGACTATCTCCATCCATGGATTACCAGTTTCGCGTGGCGTGGCCATTGGCCGCGCGGTATTGGTCGCATCCAGCCCGATGGACGTGGCGCATTACTTCATACAGCCACATGAGGTGGAATCCGAGATAGCGCGGGCTCGCGCAGCACGCGACAGTGTGATTGAAGAGCTATACCGGCTTCAAGAAAGCATCTCCCACATGGGGCCCAAAGAAGCCCCGCATGAGCTTTCGGCCCTATTGGATGTGCATTTGATGCTTCTGCAAGACGACGAGCTCATTCGCGGCGTCAAGGGCTGGGTCGCTGACCGCTTGTACAACGCCGAATGGGCGCTCACTGCGCAGCTTGAGGTCATCTCGCGCCAGTTTGACGAAATGGAAGACGCCTACCTGCGTGAACGAAAGGCAGACCTCGAGCAAATCGTAGAGCGCGTGCTGCGCGCTATGCGGGGCGTCGCCTCTCCAATTACCGTCCCCCTGCAGCGCAACGTGCGCCGTCCGTCGCAACCCGATCTGCTGCTGGGCGATACTGTCGATGTGCCTTTGGTGCTCGTCGCCCAAGACCTATCACCGGCCGACATGTTGCATTTCAAGCACAGTGTCTTTGCCGGTTTTGTGACCGATGTTGGCGGCAAAACCTCGCACACGGCCATTGTGGCGCGCAGCATGGATATTCCAGCGGTCGTCGGCGCGCGCAACTGCAGCCAGCTGGTGAGACAAGACGACTGGGTCATCATTGACGGTGACGCCGGGGTGGTGATTGTGGACCCGTCACCCATCATCTTGGCGGAATATGGTTTCAAAAAGCGCCAGCGAGAGCTTGAGAGAGGGCGCTTATCACGCCTGCTCCACACCCCTTCGGTCACCCTGGACGGTGAGAAAGTACAGCTCCTAGCCAACATTGAAATGCCTGAAGACGCAAGCGGCGCTTTGCAGGCTGGCGCCTTGGGGGTCGGCCTGTTCCGTAGCGAGTTTCTGTTCATGGGCCGACGTGGCCACTTGCCCAACGAGGAGGAGCAATTCCAAGCGTACAAGCGAGCGGTCGACGGTATGCAGGGCTTGCCAGTGACCATACGTACGGTCGATGTAGGAGCCGACAAGCCGCTGGACCAAGGCGTTCACGATGCGGCGCACTTGAACCCCGCATTGGGTCTGCGCGCCATCCGGTGGAGTCTGGCAGACCCGGCCATGTTTCTCACCCAGTTGCGCGCGATATTGCGTGCGGCTGCCTTTGGTCAGGTGAACCTGCTGGTGCCCATGCTGGCGCACGCCAGCGAGATCCACCAAACCCTGGCGCACATTGCCCAGGCACGCGCCATGCTGGACAAGCGTGGGCAGGCCTATGGCCCGGTGCAGCTGGGCGCGATGATTGAAATACCCGCCGCCGCGCTAACGCTCAAGCTCTTTTTGAAGCACTTCGACTTTCTGTCCATCGGCACCAACGACCTGATCCAGTACACCCTGGCCATTGACCGGGCCGACGAATCGGTGGCGCACCTGTACGACCCGTTGCACCCGGCGGTGCTGCAACTGGTGGCCGCCACCATTGCCGAGTGCCGCAGCCAGGGCAAGGGCGTGAGCGTGTGTGGCGAAATGGCCGGGGACGTGGGCTTGACGCGCTTGCTGCTGGGCATGGGCTTGCGCAGCTTTTCCATGCACCCGGCGCAAATTTTGGCCGTCAAACAAGAAGTCTTGCGCGCCGACACGACGCGCCTGGCACCATGGGCGCAGCGCGTGCTAGAGGCGGAAAACCCGGCCCTGGCCATGGCCAGCGGCGTCTAAGGGACGTGTCTGGCCAGGGAAGTCGCTGCTCTGGTGCCGCAACCCCTCGCCATCATGGTGCCGCGCGCGACCCCAGCCACGCCGCGCCCACAATCATCGCCGCCGCCGCCACAATGCTGGTGCTAGGCCACTCCCCGCGCAGCCACAGCAGCCCCAAAGTGGACAGCAGTGGTGTCAAAAACGACAGCAGGCCAATCTGGCGCGCGTCGCCGCGCTTGAGCGCTGCGTCCCACAGGTAAAACGCACCGCCTAGCGGCCCTGCGCCCAAGGCGGCGATCAGCAGCCACTGCGTCGGGGCTAGCGCCGCCGCTGGTTCCAACATGGCGTGGCACAGCAGCGACAACAGGCCGGACACCAAGCCAAACACGCCAATAGCCGCCGTCGGGAAAGGCGCCACCCGCTGGGTGAGCAGCGAGTAACTGGCCCAGACAAAGGCCGATGCCGCCGCAGGCAGATAGCCCCAGGCAAACCCCTCGCTAGCCGCCACCGCAGCGCCACTGCTTGCGCCCAGAATAGCCAGCGCCGCCCCGGCAAAACCCAGCAAGGCCGCCACTACATGCACCACGCGCAGGCGCGTACCGGGAAAAAACAGGGGCGCCAGCACCACCATGCCCAGTGGCCAGAGGTAATTGACCAAGTTGGCCTGCACCGGCGGCGCGTAGCGCAGCGCAATGAACAGCAGGAAATGAAAGCCAAACAAACCGTACACGCCCAACGCCAGTGTACGCACCGGGGGCCGCAAGCCGCTCAGCGCACGCGCGCGCGCATCGCTGGCAGGCGCGCTGCGCAACACCTGGTAGGCGCTCACCGCCAAACCAATGGCGCTGCCCGTCAGCAAGCCCAGACCGGTGAGCAAAAAGGGCGGCACCTGGCGCAGTGCCACGCCCAAGGGTGCCAGCGTGCCCCACAGGCAAATCGCGCCCAGCGCCAGCAAGGCGGCGGTACGCGCCTGCGCCTTGGCGTGGGAACCGGTTCGCGCGGAAGCCAAAGCGCTCATGCCGGGCGCTGGTCGGTACTGGGGCGCTGCCACAGGTTGATGCCGCCGTCCACCGCGTGTTGGTCAATGGCGGCCAACTCCGCGTCCGTGAACGCCAAGTTCTTCATGGCCCCCGTCAGATCGACGATCTGCGCAGGCTGGCTGGCACCAATGAGTGCCGACGTCACCCGCGCATCGCGCAGCACCCAGGCCACCGCCATTTGCGCCAGCGTTTGACCGCGCGCCTGGGCGATGTCGTTGAGCGCCGCCACGTGGCGCAGGTTGTGCGCGCTCAGGTGTTCGGGCGTGAAAGAGCCGCCGCCAGGGCGGTTGATGCGGGCGTCCGCAGGCACGCCGTGCAGGTACTTACTAGTCAGCAGGCCCTGGGCCAGCGCGCTAAAGGCAATGCAGCCCATGCCGGTGTCTGACAGGGCGTCGAGCAAGTCTTCTTCAATCCAGCGATTCATCAGGCTGTAGGACGGCTGGTGAATCAGCGCCTGCACGCCCATGCTTTTGAGAATGGCGTGGGCCTCGCGCGTCTTGAGCGCCGAATAGCTGCTCACGCCCACATA
>JARXAU010000240.1 GCA_029865675.1 Rhodoferax sp. | reverse complement strand
AACACGTCCTGCACCACTTCAAAAATCTTGTCGACCATGATGGGCGACAAGCCCATGGACGGCTCGTCCATCAACAAAACCTTGGGGCGGCTCATGAGCGCACGGCCCATGGCCAGCATTTGCTGCTCGCCACCCGACATGGTGCCGGCCAACTGGTCGCGCCGCTCTTTGAGGCGGGGAAAGATGGCAAACATTTTGTCGATGTCGGCTTCAATGCCTGCTTTGTCATCGCGGATGTAGGCGCCCATTTGCAGGTTTTCGATGATGGTCATGCGGGTAAATACGCCGCGACCTTCGGGAACCATGGCCAGGCCCTGCTTGACCAAGTCCCAGGGGCCTTGGCCCTTGATGCTTTTTCCCAGGTACTCAATATCACCGCCGTTGATCGGCAAGGTGCCGGTGATGGCCTTCATGGTGGTGGTCTTGCCCGCACCATTAGAGCCAATGAGCGAGACCAACTCGCCTTCGGCCACCTCAAAATCAACCCCCTTGACGGCCTGGATGCCGCCATAGGAGACCTTGAGGCTGGATACTTTGAGCAAAATAGTGCGGGTCATGTGCTGTCCTGGAAATAAAGGTGAAAGAACTTTCAGGGTGGGCGGCGCTGCGCGCCTCCATGAAAGTCAGTGGCCGCTGGTGCCCAAATAGGCCTCGATCACTTTGTCGTTCTTCTGTACCTCGGCGGGCGTGCCTTCGGCAATTTGCTTGCCGTAGTCCAGCACCGTGACGCGGTCGCACAGGCCCATGACCAGTTTCACGTCGTGCTCAATCAGCAAAATCGTGCGGTTGTCGTTGCGGATGCGGTCTATCAGCTCGCGCAGCATCACTTTCTCTGTGGCGTTCATGCCCGCCGCCGGTTCGTCAAGCGCAATAAGTTGCGGATCGGTGGCCAGGGCGCGGGCAATCTCTAGGCGACGCTGATCGCCGTAGCTCAGGGTGCGGGCCTTGTAGTCGGCAAATTTGGCTATGCCCACGTACTCCAGCAGCTCGCGCGAGCGATGGGCAATCGCCGCTTCCTCGGCCTTGAAGGCAGACGTACGGAACATGGCACCCAGCAGGCCTGAGTGGGTGCGGATGTGGCGCCCGACCATCACGTTTTCCAGCGCGGTCATTTCGGCAAACAGGCGAATGTTTTGAAAGGTGCGCGCAATGCCCGCCTTAGCCACGGTGTGCACCGCCGTGGGTTGGTAGGACTTGCCCGCCAGCTGAAACGAGCCACTGTCGGGCGTATACAAACCGGTCAAGACATTAAAGAAGGTCGTTTTGCCCGCGCCGTTGGGGCCGATCAGGCCGTAGACCTGGCCGCGCTCTATCTTGATGCCGACATCGCTCAGGGCTTGGAGGCCGCCAAAACGCTTCGACACGCCCGAAACGTTGAGAACGGTGTCTTTGCTTGTTGGGTTTTTAAGGTCTGTCATGGTCGATCCAATCAGGCTTTGGCCGCCGGGGGCAAGTTTTTGCCGTGCTCAGGCGTGGGCCACAGGCCGCGCGGACGCATCAGCATGACGGTGACCATGGCCAAGGCGATAAGCAGCTGGCGCAGAATAGACGCGTCCAGCCGCCCGCCCGTCATGATCTGCAAATCCCCTGCCACATAGCGCAGCACCTCAGGCAAGGCCGACAAGAGCACCGCACCCAAGATCACGCCCGGCAAGTGGCCCACGCCACCGAGCACAACCATGGCCACAATCATCACCGACTCCATCAAACTAAACGACTCAGGCGAGATGAACCCCTGAAGGGACGCAAACAACGCACCCGAGACGCCGCCAAAGGTGGCACCCATGCCAAAGGCGGTGAGCTTGAGGTTGCGGGTGTTGATGCCCATGGCCTTGGCTGCGATCTCGTCCTCCCGGATAGCCATCCACGCCCGGCCAATGCGCGAGACCTCCAGCCGGTGCGATATCAACACGCTGAGCAGCACCAAGGCCAAGAACAGGTAGTAGTACAGCGACACGGATGCAAACTCAAAACCACCGACCACCAGCTTTTTGCCCAAATCAAAACCAAAGAAATGCAGGGAGTCGATTTGGCTGACCCCCTTGGGGCCGTTGGTAATATTGATCGGGTTGTCCAGGTTGTTCAAAAACACGCGGATGATTTCGCCAAAACCCAGGGTCACGATGGCCAAATAGTCGCCGCGCAGGCGCAAAGTGGGTGCGCCTAGCAACACGCCCAATATGCCAGCCAGACCCGCTGCCAAGGGGAGCGCAAGCCAGATGGGCGAATGCAGTCCCTGCGGAAACATCGTCAACAAGACCGGGAAAGTCTCCACCAGCTGCGGTGAGTTCAACAGACCGTAGGAATACGCGCCAATGGCAAAAAAGGCCACGTACCCGAGGTCGAGCAAACCAGCGTAACCCACGACGATGTTCAGGCCCACGGCCAGCAGCACGTAGAGCAGCGCCATATCGGCAATGCGCACCCAGGCGTTGCCAAACTGCTGCAAACCCATGGGCAAGACCAGCAGCGCCAGCGCGGCCAGCGCAAAAAGAAAAAATCTTTGTTGTTGTTTCATGGGTTTCTCCTTAGGCGCGGTCGGCCACACGTTCGCCTAGCAGGCCTGAGGGGCGCAAGGTCAGCACCACAATGAGCACGATAAAGGCAAAAATGTCGGAGTAATGGCTGCCCAGCACACCACCGGTGAGCGCGCCGATATAGCCCGCGCCAATAGACTCAATCAAGCCCAGCAAAAGCGCCCCCACTACCGCGCCGCCCAGATTGCCGATACCGCCAAACACCGCCGCCGTAAACGCTTTGAGGCCGGGCAAAAAGCCCATGGCGTGCTGCGCGGTGCCGTAGTTGGACGCATACATCACGCCAGCGATGGCCGCCAATACGGCGCCAATCACAAAGGTGGCAGAAATCACCACATCGGGCTTAACGCCCATAAGGCCTGCCACGCGCGGGTTCTCGGCTGTGGCACGCATGGCGCGGCCGAGCTTGGTGTAGTTGACCAGCCACATCAGCACCGCCAGTGAGACGGCGGTAAAGCCCAAAATCATCACCTGGGTAGGGGTGATGACCGCGCCTGCAATGTCAATCGGGGTGTTGGGCAACAAAGTGGGGTAGGACTTGTAATTGGGCTTCCAAATAATCATGGCCAGCGTTTGCAGCAAGATGGACATGCCGATGGCGGTGATCAGGGGCGCGAGCTTGGGGCTATTGCGCAGGGGCCGGTAGGCCACCTTCTCAATCACAAAGTTGAGCGAAGCGGCAACCACACAGGCGATCAACAAAGCGATGATCAAAATCACGAAACCGGGCGTGCCGGGCATGGACTCCTGCATCAGCCCAATGATGGACCAGCTAGTGAGCGCTCCCACCATCATCACCTCGCCATGGGCGAAATTGATCAGGTTAATGATGCCGTACACCATGGTGTAGCCCAGCGCAATGAGCGCATACATGCTGCCGAGCACCAAGCCGTTGATAACCTGCTGTATAAAAATATCCATTGCAAACCTTTTCGCAAAGTTCTTGTGTGTGAACGGACTTGGCCATGACCACTCGCAGTGTCACACCATTGATGGCAAAAAATCGGCCAGCCCCGAGGGTTTCGGGGCCGCCGATCAATGCGAGGGTGGATTCTAGCCACCCGCGTTAGCCGCTTGCGCGCTCGGAGTTTCGGCGGTAGCGTGGGTTCCTCGGCCTACACCCCTTAGGCACTGCGGCGCAAACGCGCTCAGTAACCCGCTTTGCTGTTGGTACGTCGTTTGGCGAACAATCCAGCAGATTTCGCGCCCTGGCGCACAAAGCGCGCGCGGCGTGCCACTTTGGGATCCACCGTGAGCGCGCGATACAGCTCCAAACGATCGGTATCCAACAGTAGGTGATTTATTCCCACTTTTTTGCCCCACACACCGAGGTCTAAGCCCTGAAGTTGTGCCACGCTGATGCCCATTTCAGGTGCAGCCTGTGCCAGCACGTCAACGACACGGCTTCCAAATGGAACGCGAATGTTCACTTCTTGCACGGTGCGGGGCGCGGCGCTGAACACCACAGTAACCGTGATGTGCACGCTACCGCCAGGCTCACTCGCCATACACCTGGCGCGCGCGCTTGACAAAGGCATCGACCAGCGTCGCGGCAATCTTGTCAAACACCGGCCCCACCAGACGACTCAGGACCGCGCTGTCAAAGCCATAGTGCAAAGAGAGTTCCACCTTGCAGGCCCGTTGTGATCCGTCACCCACCGGCAAAAAGCTCCACTGCCCATCCAGCTGTGAAAACGGACCTTTGACCAGCGCCATGCCCACTTGGCTGGGCGCGTTGTGCGTATTGCGGGTGGTAAATGACTGGTGGATGCCGCCAAATGCGATGCCCACTTCGGCGGTCACGCCGCTTTCATCCCGGCTCAAAACGGCTGCACGGTCGCACCAAGGCAAAAACTGGGGATATTTGTCGACATCGGTTACCAGCGCGTACATTTCCTGCGGGCTGTACCAAAGCAGAACGGACTTTTGGACGGTTTTCATAGAATGGGAGGTGCGGGATTGTAGTCACGCTCTGTTTGGAAACTGTCTTTAGTCCCCACCTCTCCCCCATGGCCAAAAAACCCGATACCGCTTCCCGCATCGCCGACAACAAAAAGGCCGCTTACAACTACTTTTTCGAAGAGCGCTTCGAGGCCGGCTTGGTGCTCGAAGGTTGGGAGGTGAAGTCGCTGCGCGAAGGCAAGGTGCAACTCACCGACGGCTACGTGGTGGTGCGCAACCAAGAGCTGTTTTTGATTGGCTTGCAAATCAACCCGCTCCACACCGCGTCCAGCCACATCAGCCCGGACAAGGTGCGCACCAAAAAGTTGCTGATGCACAAGGCGGAAATTGAGCGCCTGATCGGCAAGGTAGAGCAAAAAGGCTACACCCTGGTGCCTATCAACCTGCATTGGAAGACCGGCAAGATCAAGTGCGAAATTGCCCTGGCCAAAGGCAAAGCCGAGCACGACAAGCGCGACACCATCAAAGACCGCGAAGGCAAGCGCGAGGTGGAGCGCGCCATGAAGGTGCACCACCGCTAACTTTCATGAAGGTGCGCTGCACCCCCAGCCATGAAAGTTCTTCCAGGTTAAGGGCGAAAGGCCCAGCGGCGGCGCTCGCCGTCTCAATCCAGCGCGCGCAGAGGATGCGCATGGAATGGCCAAGGGCTGACAAAGAACGGCGCCACCATTTCGGGCGTCACGTCTTCCACCCGCATCGGGTTCCAGCGCGGCTGATGGTCTTTGTCCACGGCCAGGGCGCGGATGCCTTCCACGGTTTCACTTGCCGCGCCGCTGCGCCCCAAGTGCGCGGTCTGGAAGCAATGGCGCACCATGTCCCGCTCCATGCGCAAGTCGTCTGCCAAGCCCATGCTCCGGGCGCGGCGCACCTGCTCCAGCGCCACGTGCAGCATGAGGGGCGAACGATGGCGCAGGGTGGCCGCAGTGTGCTGGCTCCAGCCGTCGCTTGCCGCCTCCAGCGCGTGCAGCATGTCAGGCACCGACTGGAGGGAGAAAATCCGCTCAATGTCCTCCCGCGCCGCGCCGCTGGCCGCCTCGGGCTTCACAACAAATTCAGCCAGCCACGGCGCCACCCCTTGCGGGGCGCCCCAAGCCAATGTGCCCAAGGCTTCCCATGCGGCGTCCAGGCGACTCGCATCCAGACAGTGGTCGGCGAGGCCCAACTCAATAGCCCCCTGGGCATTGAGCACTGCGCCCGTCAAGGCCAGCCATTCACCGGTGCTGCCGGGGCAGCGGCTTAAGAAATAGCCCCCGCCCACGTCCGGGAACAGGCCGATGTGCGTCTCGGGCATGGCCATTTTGGTGTTGTCGGTGACCAAGCGGTAGCGCGTTCCCTGGCTGATGCCCATGCCCCCGCCCATGACGATGCCGTCCATGAAAGCGATATAGGGCTTGGGATAGCGGTGAATCAGGTAGTTGAGCGCGTACTCTTCGGTGAAAAAGTCTTCCAGCGCCGGGTCGCCACCCAAGGCTGCTTGATGGAAAAAGCGGATGTCGCCACCGGCGCAAAAGCCGCCAAAGTTGCCCAGCTTGCTGGTGCCGCGAATCGCAACGGCCTGGATCGCCGGGTCGTGCTCCCAGGCCAGCAGCGCGCGCGCCAAGCCGCGCACCATGTCCAGATTCAAGGCGTTAAGCGCCTTGGGCCGGTTCAAGGTGATAAGGCCCACTTGGCCGCGAACTTCGGTGATCAAAAACTCGCACATGCTGCAAAACCTTTCGCATCGCGGCGTGGGCAGGGCCGCATTGAATCCAAATAAAAACAGCGCCCCAAGGGGGCGCTGCATTGTGCGGGTGGAGTCTAGGCCATTTCCGCCCAGCGCCGACCACTCAGCGGTTTAGCGGCCTGCGCGCTTGCGCTCGCTTTCCGTCAGGTGGCGCTTGCGCAGGCGGATGGACTTGGGCGTGATTTCCACCAGCTCGTCATCCTCAATAAATTCCACGCCGTACTCCAAGGTGCAGTCAATCGGCGGGGTAATTTTTGTGGCATCTTCTTTGCCACTGACGCGGAAGTTGGTCAATTGCTTGGTGCGCGTGGCGTTGACAACCAAGTCGTTGTCTCGGCTATGAATGCCCACGATCATGCCTTCATACACCGGGTCATTGGGCTTGACAAACATGCGGCCTCGATCGTCAAGTTTGCCCAAGGCGTAGGTGAAAATTTCACCCGCGTCCATGGAAATCAACACACCATTTTTGCGCCCGCCAATGTCGCCCTTGTGCGCTTCGTAGCGGTCAAAGATGTTGGAGATCAGACCCGAACCACGCGTCAAGTTCAAAAACTCATTGGTAAAACCAATCAGACCCCGTGCAGGAATGCGGTACTCCAAGCGCACGCGACCACGGCCGTCTGGCTCCATGTTCACCAACTCGCCCTTGCGCTCGCCCAGGGCTTGCATCACGCCGCCCTGGTGGGTTTCCTCGATGTCGGCAGTCACCAGCTCGATAGGCTCGTGCTTGTCGCCATTGACATCGCGAAACACGACGCGGGGCTTGGACACGGCCAGCTCGTAGCCTTCGCGGCGCATGTTTTCCAGCAGGATGGTCAGGTGCAATTCGCCACGGCCCATCACTTCAAAGATACCCTCTTCGTCGGTTTCTTTGACGCGCAGCGCCACATTGTGTTGCAGCTCTTTTTGCAGTCGGTCCCAGATCTGGCGGCTGGTGACGTACTTGCCTTCGCGACCGGCCAGCGGACTGGTGTTGACGCAAAAGTTCATGGTCAGCGTGGGCTCATCCACCTTGAGCATGGGCAAGGGCGCGGGGTTGGCGACTTCTGTGATGGTGACACCAATTCCGATATCGGCAATGCCGTTGATAAGAACAATCTCGCCGGGTCCCGCCTCGGTGGCTTGTACGCGCTCCAAGCCCTGGAAGGTCAGTACCTGGTTGACACGACCCTTGATAGGTTTACCGTCCGGGCCTTCCATCACCACCACGTCCATCATGGGCATGATCGTGCCCTGGCTGATACGGCCTACGCCGATGCGGCCCACAAAGGTGGAGAAGTCGAGCGCGGAAATTTGCAATTGCAGCGGCGCGGCGGGGTCGCCTTTTTGCGAGGGAACGTGCGACAAGACCGTGTTGAACAGGGCCGACATGTCGGGTCCCCACTGTTCACCAGGCTCGCCCTCGACCATCGAAGACCAGCCGTTGATGCCCGAGGCGTAAACCACGGGGAAGTCGAGCTGCTCATCGGTGGCGCCCAACTTGTCAAACAAGTCAAAGGCGGCGTTGACCACGAAGTCGGGGCGCGCACCGGGCTTGTCCACCTTGTTGACCACCAAAATGGGCTTGAGGCCCAAGGCCAAGGCCTTTTTGGTCACAAAACGGGTTTGCGGCATGGGGCCTTCTTGGGCGTCGATCAGCAGCACCACGCCGTCGACCATGCTCAAGGCACGTTCCACCTCGCCGCCAAAGTCGGCGTGTCCGGGGGTGTCGACGATGTTGATGTGCGTGCCTTCCCAGGTCACAGCGCAGTTCTTGGCCAAAATCGTGATGCCGCGCTCTTTTTCAATCGCGTTGTTGTCCATCACGGTGTCGAACACTTTTTCGTGCTCGGCAAAGGTGCCAGACTGGCGCAGGAGCTGGTCGACCATGGTGGTTTTGCCATGGTCAACGTGGGCGATGATGGCGATGTTGCGGATTTGCTTGCTACTCATGTTTCACTTTCTTTCAACAGATTCAAATTTCAATTCGTATTCAATGCCTAGGCCAGTGCCACCGCTTGCGCCTGCACCTGGGCAATATCGAGCGGACTCAACAGCCGCCCCGGTATCAATTCCCCAGCCTTCACATGGCCCGTGCCCAATAAGGCGGCAGGACTTGCGGCGTACACCGCCACCTGCCCTGCGTCGGGCCATTCACCACGCCGGCGCACACCACTCAAAAACCGCCCCGCACTCTCGCTCTCCAGAGTGACGCGGTGATGACCCTCCAACAAGGCATCCACCGGCAGCAGCAGGCCCAGCCTTTGCGCGTCCGTCATAGCCTCTAAGGACTCCAAACTCACGCACTGCGTTTCTCCAAAACCCCCGGTGCGGGTGCGCCGTAAGGCACTTAAGTGCGCGCCGCAACCCAAAGCCTCCCCCATGTCCTCACCCAGGGTGCGGATGTAGGTGCCCTTGCTACAGCTCACCTCAATTTTCAGCACATGTGGGGCCGCCGCCGTGGGCATTTCCAGCACGCGCAAAGCGTAAATCGTTACATCGCGCGCCGCGCGTTCCACTTCAATACCGGCCCTGGCGTACTCGTACAAGGCCTTGCCATCCTTCTTTAAGGCGCTGTGCATGGGCGGCACCTGGCGTATCGCCCCGGTGAACTGGCGCACCACCCGTTCAATATCTTCCTCACTCACCTGCACCGGCCGATCGCGGAGCACTTCGCCCTCAGCGTCTGCCGTACTGGTTTTCACCCCGAGGTGAAGCACAGCCTCGTACACCTTGTCTGCGTCCAAATGCATTTGGCTGAACTTGGTCGCCGCACCAAAGCACAGCGGCAAAACCCCGGTAGCCAGCGGATCGAGCGTGCCGGTATGACCGGCTTTTTCGGCCCGCAACAGCCACTTGGCCTTTTGCAAAGCCTGGTTGCTGGAGAAACCCAAGGGCTTGTCCAGCAACAGCACCCCGTGCACGGGGCGCCTCGCAAGCCGTGCACGGGGCGCGTTCATCGTCTTTCAGTCCTCTTTGGCGCGCGACGACACCGCACGCGCGATCAAGGCGTTCATATCGGCCGCGCGCTCGGTGGTCTGGTCGAACAAAAAATGCAGCGTCGGCACGGTGTGAATGTGCAGGCGCTTGAACAAACCCGAGCGCAAGAAACCCGCCGCCTGGTTCAGGCCTTCGGCGCACTGCACCGGGTCTCCCACCAGCAAGCTGAAATACACCTTGGCGTGCGCGTAGTCCGGCGTCACCTCCACCGACTGGATGGTCACCATGCCCACGCGCGGGTCTTTCAACTCGCGCGCGATCAGCTCGGTCAGATCGCGCTGGATCTGGTCGGCGACGCGAAAACCACGGTTCGGTGCAGAGGACTTTTTCTTCACGGACAGGCTCCGCGCGCCGCCGGGACGCCCCAAGGCGCGCGACGCCCCCCCCGGGTAGCAGCGCAGTACACGTAGTGACCAGCGTGGGGGCTCATATGCTCCGGGCGATTTCTTTGATCTCAAAGAATTCCAACTGGTCGCCCACGGCGATGTCGTTGTAGTTCTTAAGTTTGATACCGCACTCAAAGCCTTCCTTGACTTCGCGCACATCGTCTTTCATGCGCTTGAGCGAATCCAGCTCGCCGGTATAAATGACCGCGTTGTCGCGCAACAGGCGGAAATGCGCGCTGCGGTTGACGTGGCCACCGGTAACCATACAGCCGGCCACAGTGCCAATCTTGGACGCCACAAACACGGTGCGAATCTCGGCAAAGCCAATCACTTCTTCGCGCTTTTCCGGCGCCAGCATGCCTGACATGGCGGCTTTGAGTTCGTCAACCGCGTCGTAAATGATGCTGTAGTAATGGATGTCCACGCCATTGTGTTCGGCCAATTTGCGTGCACCGGCGTCGGCACGCACATTGAAGCCGATCACCACCGCCTTGGACGCAATGGCCAAATTGATGTCGGACTCGCTGATGCCGCCCACGGCGGAATACACCATTTGCACCTTGACCTCGTCGGTCGAGAGCTTGAGCAAAGACGCAGCCAGTGCCTCTTGCGAACCCTGCACGTCGGCCTTGACGATGATGGGCAGCATCTTGACGTCGCCGCCGGACATATCGCTGAACATGTTTTCCAGCTTGGCGGCTTGCTGCTTGGCCAGCTTGGTGTTGCGGAACTTGCCAGCGCGGTAGGTGGCAATTTCACGGGCGCGGCGTTCGTCGGACATGACCATGAACTCGTCACCCGCCTGCGGCACGTCGGTGAGACCTTGGATTTCGACCGGAATGGACGGCCCGGCTTCTTTGATCGCCTTGCCGTTTTCGTCCAGCATGGCGCGCACACGGCCAAAGGTTTGGCCAGCCAGCACCACATCGCCGGTCTTGAGCGTGCCCGACTGCACCAAAATCGTGGCTACAGGGCCGCGCCCTTTGTCCAGCCGCGCCTCGATCACCAAGCCCTTGGCCATGGACGAGACCGGGGCGCGCAGTTCCAGCACTTCGGCCTGCAGCAACACCTGTTCCAGCAATTGGTCGATGCCCTGGCCGGTTTTGGCGGACACGGACACAAAAGGCGAATCGCCACCAAATTCCTCAGGAACCACCTCTTCAACGACCAGCTCGTTTTTCACGCGCTCGGGGTTGGAGTCGGGTTTGTCGATCTTGTTGATCGCCACCACGATGGGCACGCCCGCCGCCTTGGCGTGCTTGATCGCCTCTTTGGTTTGCGGCATGACGCCGTCGTCGGCCGCGACCACCAAAATCACGATGTCGGTGGCCTTGGCACCACGGGCACGCATGGCGGTAAACGCTTCGTGGCCCGGGGTGTCCAAGAAAGAGATCATGCCGCGCGGTGTTTCCACGTGGTAGGCGCCTATGTGCTGGGTAATGCCACCGGCTTCGCCAGACGCCACTTTGGCGCGGCGAATGTAGTCCAGCAGAGAGGTCTTGCCATGGTCCACGTGGCCCATGACGGTGACCACCGGAGCGCGCGGCAGTGACTCAAACTGGGCTTGCGTCACGTCGTCGTCGGTGAAGGCTTCGGGGTCGTCCAGCGCCGCGATCACAGCGGTGTGGCCCAGTTCTTCGACCACGATCATCGCGGTGTCCTGGTCCAGCGGCTGGTTGATGGTGACCATTTGGCCCAGCTTCATCAGCTGCTTGATGACCTCGGAGGCTTTCACCGCCATCTTGTGCGCCAGCTCGGCCACGGTGATGGTTTCGGGCACGTGGACTTCGAGAACGCGGGCTTCCACCGGTGCGGCTTGCACATGGTCGTCACGGTCGCGGTCGTTGCTGCGGCGGCCGCGCGGCCCTGCGCGCCAGTTGGTCGAGCGCCCGGCACCCGCACCGGTGTCGCCACGGGTTTTGAGTTCTTTCTTTTTAGCCGGATCACCCGCCCAGCTGCTGGAGAGCTTGGCGGACTTGACTTCTTTGCCAGCGCCTGCGGCAGTGGTGCTTGCAGCGGGCTTGGCCACGGTGGAGCCGGTCGCTGGTTTGTGCAAGGTTCCTTTGATGGCGGCCTTGGCGTCCACCACAGGCTTGGGCGGCTCGGGCTTTTTCAAGGGCACGGCCACTTTGTTTGGCGTGGCCATCATCAGGCGAATGGCTGCTGCCTCGGCTTCGGCCTTGCGGCGACGGTCGCCGAGTTCGGAGGCACGCTTGGCCTCGTCCGCAGCTGCGGCTTTGGATGCCAAAGCCGCATTGGCCAGCGCCGCTTCGCGCGCGGCTGCAGCAGCCAGAGCAGTGGCATTGCCTTGGTCCTCGCCAAGACCCGGCTCGGGCGTAAGGCGCGCGCTGGGTGCTTCCGAAGATGCGGCTTTTGCGGCAAGTGCCTTCGCAGCCGCCTCGGCTTGCGCCTGAGCCGCTTCTGCCGCAGCCTTTTCATGGGCCGCGCGGGCTTTGGCTTCTTGCTCCTCACGCTCTTGGCGGCGAGCGGCCAGTTCTTCTTCCTGACGGCGAATGAATTCGGCCTGGTGGCGTGCCTCTTCTTCGCGGCGCACCAGTTCCGCTTCGTCAATAACCTGCGTCACGCTCGCTGTCGCCTGCGGTGTCTCAGTGCCTTCTGGTTGCGCATCCATCCCATCTTCGCGACGGACAAACGTACGCTTTTTACGCACTTCTACTTGGATCGTGCGTGCTTTGCCACTGGCATCAGCCTGTTTGATTTCGGTGGTCTGCTTCTTCACCAAGGTGATTTTTTTGCGGTCAGCAGCGGCGGTGCCGTGGCTACTTTGCAGGTAGCTCAGCAGACTTTGCTTGTCTGCATCGGTCAACGCGTCGCTGGGCGACGCCTTGCTTACGCCGGCAGACTTCAGTTGCTCTAACAGGGCTTCGGTGGATTTTTTGAGCTCATTGGCGAACTCAGCGACAGTCGTGATTGACATTTAGAGGGTAACCTTTCATGACCGTGACTCGTGAGAAGCGGCGTCATTGATAAACCAATGTTCGCGCGCCTTCATGATCAGGGCCGTGGCTTCGTCCGCAGACTGGCCGGTGATTTCTGTAAGTTCGTCGGTTGCCAGGTCAGCGAAATCGTCCAGCGTATGGACGCCGGATTCGGCCAGCTTGGCAATGGCCTCTAGGCTCAAGCCTGCAAGATCGCGCAGGTCTTGTGATACCTCGCCCACGTTTTCTTCACGGGCGATTTCCATCGTCAACAAAGCATCTTTGGCGCGGGTGCGCAGTTCGTTGACGGTGTCTTCGTCAAAGCTCTCGATTTCCAGCATCTCTTGCAGCGGCACGTACGCCACTTCTTCTAAGCTAGTAAAACCCTCGGCAATCAGGATGTCGGCAATTTCTTCGTCTACATCAAGCTTGTCCATGAACAGCTTGCGCCCCGAATCGGTTTCCACCGCCTGCTTTTGCGCGGACTCTACGGCGTCCATGATGTTGATTTTCCAGCCGGTCAACTCAGATGCCAGGCGCACATTTTGGCCACCGCGGCCAATCGCAATCGCCAGATTTTCCTCGTCCACCACCACATCCATGGCGTGGCGCTCTTCATCCACGACGATCGACGACACGTTCGCAGGCGCCAGTGCGCCGATCACAAACTGCGCTGGGTCTTCGCTCCACAGCACGATATCCACCCGCTCGCCAGCGAGTTCGTTGGTCACCCCATTGACGCGGGTGCCACGCACGCCAACGCAGGTTCCAATCGGATCCACACGCTTGTCGTGGGACAACACCGCGATCTTGGCGCGCGAGCCTGCGTCGCGAGCACAGGATTTGATCTCCAGCAAGCCCTGTTCGATCTCGGGCACTTCTTGGCGGAACAGCTCAATCATGAAGTCCGGCGCGGAGCGAGACAGCACAATCGGCGCACCGCGCAAGGTCAGGTCCACTTCCATGATCATGGCGCGAACCCGGTCTCCCGCGCGGAAGTTTTCCTTAGGAATCATTTCGTTGCGGCGCAAGCGGCCCTCGACCCGGCCGCTCTCAACAATCAGATCGCCTTTGTCCATGCGCTTGACAGTGCCAACAAATATGTTGTCGCCCCGAGACATGAACTCGTTGAGCAGCATTTCACGCTCTGCATCGCGAATCTTTTGCAAAATCACTTGCTTGGCCGCCATCGCACCAATGCGCCCAATGGGTAAAGACTCGATCGGCTCCTCAATGTATTCATCGACTTCGATGTCCGAAATCTGCTCTTTTGCCTCAAACAGCAATATTTCTTGGTCGGGCAACTGCAGCCCGGCCTCATCCGGAACCACATGCCAGCGGCGGAAGGTTTCGTAATTTCCGCTATCGCGGTCCAGCGCAACCCGGATATCCACGTCGCCCGCGTAGAGCTTTTTTGTGGCTTGCGCGAGCGCGGCCTCTACTGCGGCGAGCACCACATCTCGCTCCACGTTTTTCTCACGTGAAATAGCTTCGACCAACATTAACAATTCGCGATTCATGCCTTGACTCTCCTAAACACTCTATTCAATTACTACGAAACTGATTCATCACCATCCAAAGCCGCGGCGCCGCCGCGCCCTTTGAAACTAACAATGGGTGCCAAACGCGCCTCGCGCAATTCGTCCAACGCAAAGCCCAGTGCCTGCAAGGGCGGCGCAAGCCGCTTTTTGCTCACGCGCTGGCCGGGCTTGACCTCGGGCGCATCGCTCCAAACAATTTGCCAACCGACCTGACCTGCGCCATCCAGGGTTCGCTCCAACGTTCCGCGAAACTTCTTGCGGCTGGCACTGACCTGGCCAGTGGCCGCCGCACCAATAGGCGCCTTCAAGGTCACATCCACCACCTGGCCGACAAAGCGCTCAAAATCCGCCACGTGGCGCAAAGGACGGTCTATTCCGGGGGACGACACCTCCAACCGGCGGTATTCAATGCCATCCACCTCCAGGGCGAACTGCAATTGACGCGTGACCTTTTCGCAGTCTTCTACCGTAATGAACTGCTCTAGCTGGGGCTCGCCCGAAGCCGCCTGCACCCATGGCAGATCAATCGTGACACGCAACAAACCCCCTGCCGACCGGTCGATTTCGACCAAGTCATAGCCCAGGCCATCCACGATTTGCGCCACGATGTCTTGCAATGCCACGTCCGTTCAATCCATTTCAATGAGGCGATGCAACCCGCTTGGCGCGCGGCATCGAAAAACGATCGACCAAAAAAAACGGGCGGTAAAAACCCGCCCGTTTGGTCGTGAAGGGCGCATTGTAGCCCACAACACATAATCAAACCCCGAATCGAACCCCGAAAATCAGCCCGATTTGCGCATGCGACAATTCCACCGCGCTTTTTTTAATTTCAATACCGAGGATTGACATGGGTTTTTTAGCAGGCAAGAAATTGTTGATTACCGGCGTTTTGTCAAATCGCTCCATTGCTTACGGCATTGCGAAGGCCTGCCGCGCGCAGGGGGCAGAACTTGCATTTAGCTACGTAGGCGATCGGTTCAAAGACCGCATCACCGAGTTTGCAGCCGACTTTGACTCCGAGCTGATTTTTGACTGCGACGTGGGCGATGACGCGCAGATCGAGCGCTTGTTTGCCGACCTGACGACGCACTGGCCAACCTTTGACGGTTTTGTGCACGCCATTGGGTTTGCGCCGCGTGAGGCAATTGCCGGTAATTTTTTAGATGGCTTAAGTCGCGAGGGCTACAAAATCGCCCATGACATCAGCGCCTACAGCTTTCCCGCTATGGCCAAGGCAGCCCTGCCCTACCTCAACCCGAAGTCCGCGCTGTTGACGCTGACCTACTTGGGCGCTGAGCGCATCATCCCCAACTACAACACCATGGGCTTGGCCAAAGCGTCGCTGGAATCGTCGGTGCGCTACCTGGCTGAGGCTGTGGGCGCCAGGGGCATTCGCGTCAACGGCATCAGCGCCGGGCCCATCAAGACCCTGGCGGCCAGCGGTATCAAAGACTTCGGCAAGCTACTGAGCCTGGTGGCCGGTGCCTCGCCTATCCGACGCAACGTGACCACCGAAGACGTGGGCAACGTGGCCGCTTTTTTGCTTAGCGACCTGGCTGGCGGTGTGACGGCCGAGATCACCTATGTGGACGGTGGCTACAGCAAGACCATGGGCGTGGTGTCAGATTGAGTTTTCGCAGCGCATGAACTTCGCACTCTTTGAAAAAAATAGAGCATGAATCCATCCGTTACCACCGCGCCTTTTACTTTCGAATATCCGCGTGTGCTAACCATCGCAGGCTCTGACAGCGGCGGCGGCGCGGGCATTCAGGCCGACCTGAAGACGTTTTCAGCCTTGGGCTGCTTTGGCATGTGCGCCATTACCGCGCTCACCGCACAAAACACCCAAGGTGTGCGCGCCATCCACGCCGTGCCGACCGAGATGCTGCGCCAGCAGATTGATGCCGTGGTGGACGACATAGGCGTGCACGCAGTCAAGGTTGGAATGCTGCATTCGGCAGAAGTGGTTGCCACCGTAGCCGGCGCCATAGACCGCCACCAGCTGCCCCACGTGGTGCTGGACCCGGTGATGGTTGCCACCAGCGGTGCGGTGCTCATCGAGCAACCGGCGGTGCAGGCG
>JARXAU010000185.1 GCA_029865675.1 Rhodoferax sp. | reverse complement strand
CCATGGTTTCTTCTAGCGGCGTGTCGGGGTCAAAGCGGTGGCTGTAAAAAATGTCCACATAGTCCAAGCCCATGCGCTGCAGGCTCTGGTCCAGGCTGGCCAGCACATATTTGCGCGAGCCACCGCCCTGACCGTAGGGGCCGGGCCACATATTCCAGCCCGCCTTGCTGGAGATGATCAGCTCATCGCGGTAGGGCCGAAAGTCGCGCTTGAGGTGTTCACCAAAATTGCGCTCTGCGCTGCCAAAGGGCGGCCCGTAGTTGTTGGCCAGGTCAAAGTGGGTGATGCCCAGATCAAACGCGGTGCACAGCATCTCGCGCTGGGTTTGCATCGGTGTGGCGTCGCCAAAGTTATGCCACATCCCCAGCGAGAGCGCAGGCAGTTGCAGGCCGCTTTGGCCGCAGCGGCGGTAGGGCATGGCGCCGCAGTAGCGGTCGGCGTGGGCTTGGTAGGTCATGGGCGGTGGGGTAGAAAAAAAACTGCGAATACATGCCAGCGCGTGCCCACTGCCTTGCGGCGTTTTGGGGGCGGCTAGTGGACGCAGCCGAGTGTAAGCAGACCCGCAGCGCTGGGTTAGCATGGGCCATACCTGACCGATAGCGCCGCGTCACCCTGTCCATCCCCTCATTTCCATTCCCTGACCGTGACCGACGACACCCCGAAGATCCAAGAACCCCGCCTCTGGAGCGCCGACGGCTGGACCGCGCGCGTGGTCAAGAACGAGGACGACGATGGCTGGGCCGTGGCCATGACCAAAGACGGCGCGTCCGAGCCCGCGCTGATTGGCCCCTGGACCATGGGGCGCGACAAAAAAAGCCCCAAACCACTGGACGGCAATGCGTTTAGCACCCTGGTGAAAACCGCACACGAATTTGTACGCCGCAGCGAACAGCAACTGCACGCCTCCTTGCACCAAAGCATTGCGGTCACCGTAGGCGAGCGCCGACTCACCATCTCCCTGGACATCGTGCCCGATGATGAAAATCCATCGGCCACCCTGAGCGCGCAAGACGAGGGCGGCGACACGCTGGCAGAAGTGCGCGTGGCACCCTCGTTCAAGCTCAACCGCGCAAGTGCCGTCGCCTGGGCGCAAGCAGGGTTTGCCAAACCAGCCAGCCGCTAATCGCGCGACTGTGCGGGCCGAACTTCAGGCGGCAGGAAGAACGCCTGCCGCTGAACCCAAGGCATGGCCCGCCTGCTGGTCGGCGTGGTAGCTCGAACGCACCATAGCGCCCACCGCCGCGTGCTTGAAGCCCATTTCGTAGGCGCGGGCCTCAAACATCTTGAAGGTGTCCGGGTGCACGTAGCGGCGAACCGGCAGGTGGCTGGTGCTGGGCGCCAAGTACTGGCCGATGGTCAGCATTTCAATGCCATGGGCGCGCATGTCCCGCATCACTTCCAGAATCTCTTCATCGGTTTCGCCCAGGCCCACCATCAGGCCGCTTTTGGTGGGCACGTTCGGAAACAGCGCCTTGAACTTCTTCAGGAGGTTCAGGCTGAACTGGTAATCCGAGCCCGGTCGCGCTTCCTTGTACAGGCGTGGAATGGTTTCCAGGTTGTGGTTCATCACATCAGGGGGTGCCGCTTTGAGGATCTCCAGCGCCCGATCATCACGGCCACGAAAGTCGGGCACCAGCACCTCAATCTGCGTATTCGGCGACAGCGCACGTGTCTTGCGGATGCAGTCCACAAAGTGGCTGGCACCGCCATCGCGCAAGTCATCGCGGTCCACGCTGGTAATCACAACGTACTTGAGCCCAAGCTGGGCAATGGTTTTGGCCAGGTTGTCGGGCTCGTTGGCGTCCAGCGGGTCGGGGCGGCCATGGCCCACATCGCAAAACGGGCAGCGCCGCGTGCACTTGTCGCCCATGATCATGAAAGTGGCCGTGCCCTTGCCAAAGCACTCGCCAATATTGGGGCAGCTGGCCTCCTCGCACACGGTCACCAGCTTGTTGGCGCGCAGCACGTCCTTGATCTCATAAAACCGCGTGCTGGGCGAGGCGGCCTTGACGCGAATCCAGTCCGGCTTTTTGAGCACCTCAGCGCTCTGGACCTTGACCGGAATGCGTGAAAGCTTCGCCTGCGCTTTCTGCTTGGCATACGGGTTGTAGTCTGCGGCACTTTGTGCCCCCAGCACCGTAGGGTTGAGGCTTGCTTCAATGGCCGCTGGGGATTGTTCGTCTTGGCTCATGCTTTTTGCTTTTGTTAACGTGAAAGTCAAACGCCCGATGTGGTGGATTCTGCGCCTCGCACCTTCGCGCTCGTGTCAGGGTGCGAGATAGGCCTTCAGCTTCTGACTGAGCACGGACGCGGCGTCAGCCCAACTAAGGTTTATGCCAATTGTAGAAAGGTCAATGGTTTTTAGTGCGCGGTAACCGCAGGGGTTGATTCGCGAAAAGGGCTCCAGGTCCATCGCCACGTTGAGTGCCACGCCGTGGTACGTGCAGTTTCGGCTTACCTTGATACCCAGCGCAGCAATTTTCCCCAGGCCCGTAAAGTCGGGCTCGTTCAACGTTAACACCTCGGTGACCGCCCGCTTGGGCCTTTGTTCCAGCGGCGCGTGGCCCGCCGGGTCGCTCAGCCGCACATAAATGCCTGGTGCACCTGCCACGCGATGACCGGTTACCCCGAA
Organism: Rhodoferax sp.; assembly: GCA_029865675.1. GTDB lineage: Bacteria > Pseudomonadota > Gammaproteobacteria > Burkholderiales > Burkholderiaceae_C > Allorhodoferax. Next base: position 15,196 of record JARXAU010000185.1, on the reverse strand, counting down.
GTGCAACAGTGTGCGAATGACTGACTCTTCCACCCGGTAAACGTATTCCTTGACGAAGTACCCGGCACGTTTGAGATCAACAAGCGGGTAGGCCACAACCTGCCCGGGCCCGTGGTAGGTCACTTGCCCGCCCCGGTTGGTTTGCACAACCGGGATGTTCTCAGGTTTGAAGATGTGCTCTGGCTTACCAGCCAAGCCCTGGGTAAATGTGGGCGGATGCTCGCAAACCCAAATCTGATCGGCCTCTTGGGCCGGCTCGGAGCGCGTGCGTTGCTCGGAATACGCTTGCATTGCCGCGTAGGTGGGAAGGTAGTCCACCCGCCCCAGCGATACGATGCCGATTGCCACGGCGTCAGAGGACCACTTTGACCATGGGATGCGCAGACAAAGTCCGGTACAACTGGTCTAGTTGCAGGCGACTGGTTGCCAAAACGGTGATGGTTACACCAAGGTACTTGCCGCCCTTGCTTTCCCTTAGCTCTATCGTGTTGGCGTCAAAGGCAGGATCGAACTCTCTTGCAATCTCGGAAATGGTTTGAGCGAACCCTTGCGCGTTGGAACCCATCACTTTAATGGGGAAGTGCGATGGATACTCAATGAGGGAAGGTTCTTGCGCATCGCCCAGCGGCTCTTTGGAGATGTTCATGGCGGGTCGTTTCTTGAAAAGGTTCAGGCGCGCGGTCAACGCAATCACAGGCTGCAGAAATCCGAATGGGGGCCTTGCAGCGCTGGTTTTCTACGTATAATCATGGGCTGTAGCTATCGCAACGACTGTAACTCGAACGTAAGCCCCGCTAATGAGAACAGTGCAGAACGGGGCGGAATGCGAACCGAGCCAACGGGCTGATTCGTACAGCATAGGTGGTGTCCCGGATCCAGAATTCAAGCCCTTAACGGCGCTTGAGGCAAGCCAGTGGCGAACGCGCAATCGCGCATCGTCTCCTTGGTTGGTTGTAGCATGGCAAGTGTCTGCGGGTTGTGTGTTTGCCGTAACGGTTGGTTTGTTGGGCAGCGCTGTGGGGGGGTGGTCCGCTGCTTACGGAGCGCTGTCGGTGGTGTTGCCATCGGCGCTCATGGTTTGCGGTCTGCAGCGTCTACGTTCAGTTCCCGATTCGGGGGCTGTGATGTTGGGTTTTGTAATGTGGGAGTCGGTCAAGATCGCTTCGACGGTTGCCATGTTGGTCTTGGCGCCCAAGCTGGTGCAGCCGCTGAATTGGTTAGCCCTGGTGGCTGGCTTCGTTGTGACGATGAAGATGTATTGGGTGGCCGCGTGGATGCACTCTCGACGTCGTAGTTGGCATATTTCTAATTGATTTTTGGTGATTTATGGCTTCAGAAAACACGGGGACACAGGGTCCCGATGCTGGTGAATACATTCAGCACCATTTGCAACATTTGCAAAAAGATTTTTCGTTTGAGAACGTGAAACAGGTCAATATTGTTGACTTCAGTCTGTTTAACTTTGATTCGGTTCTCTTCTCTGTCCTGCTGGGTGTAGTCGGTTGTTTTGTTCTGTGGCTTGCGTCCCGCCGTGCCACTTCCGGCGTGCCAGGTCGCTTTCAGGCAGCGGTGGAGATTCTTTCTGAAATGGTCGAAAACCAGGCCAAAGGCGTGATTCACAACGCGAAAAGTCGCAAGCTGATCTCTCCGTTGGCTTTGACCGTGTTTGTCTGGATTTTTCTGATGAACGCGATGGATATGTTGCCAGTGGATTTGATTCCGCAAATTTGGCACGGCGCAGGCCCAGCGCTAGGCTTCAACGATTACATGCGCGTAGTCCCGACCGCCGATTTGTCCACCACGCTGGGCTTGTCATGTTCAGTGTTGTTTATCTGCGTGGTCTACAACATCAAAATCAAGGGCTTAGGCGGGTGGGCGCATGAGCTGATTGCAGCGCCTTTTGGTGACCATTGGGCGCTTTATCCCATCAATTTTTTGATGCAGATGATTGAGTACGTTGCTAAAACCGTGTCACACGGCATGCGACTGTTCGGAAACATGTTCGCTGGCGAGTTGGTGTTCATGCTGATCGCCCTGATGGGTGGCGGTTGGGCGCTGTCGGTTACCGGTGTTGGATTAGCGATTGGCCACATTCTTGCGGGCACGGTGTGGACCTTATTCCACATTCTCGTCATCACTTTGCAAGCATTTATTTTCATGATGCTTACGCTGATTTACACGGGTCAGGCGCACGACGCACATTGACGCAGTTCGGTTTTTTCGGTTTTCTTTTTCCACTATCTTTAGGAGCTTTTCATGGAAAACATTCTCGGTCTCGTGGCTTTGGCTTGCGGCATCATCGTTGGTTTGGGTGCTATCGGCGCTTCCATAGGCATTGCGCTGATGGGCGGCAAGTTCCTCGAATCTTCTGCGCGGCAGCCTGAGTTGATGAACGAACTGCAAACCAAGATGTTCATCTTGGCTGGCTTGATCGACGCTGCGTTCCTGATTGGCGTTGCGATCGCACTGTTGTTCGCATTCGCAAACCCCTTCGTTCTGAAGTAATCGACGGCCCTTCACGTTAGAGAAGGAATCAAACCGTGAACATCAACGCAACCCTGTTCCTGCAGGCTATCGTTTTTGCGATCCTGGTGTGGTTCACGATGAAATTCGTGTGGCCCCCGATCACGAAAGCGCTGGACGAGCGGGCACAGAAAATCGCCGACGGCTTAGCCGCCGCCGACAAGGCTAAAGCCGAACTTTCCTCTGCCAACAAACGTGTGGAAGCCGAACTGGTTAGCTCGCGCAATGAGACTGCGGGACGCTTGGCTGATGCCGAGCGCCGTGCCCAGTCCATCGTGGCAGACGCCAAGTTACGTGCTGTCGAAGAGGCGAATCGTATTGTTGCGGCTGCCAAGGTAGACGCAGAGCAACAGTCGGTGAAGGCGCGGGAAGCATTGCGCGAGCAAGTTGCTGCGTTAGCTGTCAAGGGTGCCGAGCAGATTTTGCGCAAAGAAGTCAATGTCAGTGTGCATGCAGATTTGCTCTCGCGCCTGAAGACTGAGCTGTAAGGGAACTGCCATGGCTGAACTTGCCACGATAGCGAGACCCTACGCCGAAGCTTTGTACAAGGCCGTGCAATCGGACTTGGAGACGGCAGCGGTTTGGCTCAACGAGCTCGCTGCGATAGTCGACGACGACACCTTGCGGCAGTTTGCCAACAACCCTAAAACCACCGACGCACAAGTGTTCGATCTTGTCACTGGTGTGATGAAGGCAGAGCTTCCAGAGAAGGGTAAAAACTTCTTGCGCACCGTGATAGAGAACAACCGTACTGGGGTATTGCCAGAAATAGCGGTGTTGTTTAAAGCGTTGAAAAACGCCAAAAGCGGATCGTCAGACGCAGTCGTTTACAGCGCGTTTCCTATCGAGGCTGGCGCGCTAGCAGACCTTGCAGTAACTTTAGAGAAGCTGTTTACCCGCAAGCTCAGTTTGGCGGTCGTCCTTGACGCCGAGTTGATTGGCGGCATTCGTGTGGCGGTAGGCGACGAAGTGCTCGACACCTCAGTCAAAGCCCGTTTAGATCAAATGAAAGCGGCTCTCACAGCCTGAGGTGTAAGCCTCTCGCTTTGTTGCCACAACCAAGAAAGAAGGAAAGAGTCATGCAACTCAATCCCGCAGAAATCTCCGAACTGATTAAGAGCCGTATCGAAGGGCTTTCCGCCACTGCCGACATACGTAACCAAGGTACCGTTGTGTCGGTGACCGACGGTATTTGTCGCATTCATGGTCTTTCTGACGTGATGCAGGGCGAAATGCTGGAGTTTCCGGCTGGCAGCGATGGCCTGCCCACTTATGGATTAGCACTGAATCTTGAGCGTGACTCCGTCGGCTCCGTGATCTTGGGCGAATACGAGCACATCTCCGAAGGCGATACGGTGAAGTGCACCGGACGTATTCTTGAGGTGCCAGTGGGTCCTGAGCTGAAGGGCCGCGTGGTCAACGCCCTTGGCCAACCGATCGACGGCAAAGGACCGATCAACGCGAAGATGACCGATGTGATCGAAAAAGTCGCACCCGGTGTGATTGCCCGCGAATCCGTGAGCCAGCCCATGCAGACTGGACTGAAGTCGATCGACTCCATGGTTCCAGTCGGTCGCGGCCAGCGCGAGCTGATCATTGGCGATCGTCAGACTGGCAAAACTGCGGTTGCAATTGACGCGATCATCAACCAAAAGGGTCAGAACATGACCTGTGTTTATGTCGCGATTGGCCAGAAAGCATCGTCGGTTAAGAATGTGGTGCGTGCGCTTGAGCAAGCTGGCGCTATGGAATACACGATCGTGGTGGCCGCTACCGCATCTGAATCCGCAGCGATGCAATTTGTATCGGCGTATTCCGGCTGCACGATGGGTGAGTACTTCCGAGACCGCGGCGAAGACGCCTTAATCGTCTATGACGATTTATCCAAGCAAGCCGTTGCCTACCGCCAGGTGTCGTTGCTATTGCGACGTCCACCGGGCCGCGAAGCCTATCCTGGTGACGTTTTTTATCTCCATAGCCGGTTGCTGGAGCGTGCAGCGCGCGTCAACGCGAAGTATGTCGAGGACTTCACCAAGGGTGCTGTGAAAGGTAAGACCGGCTCATTGACGGCATTGCCGATCATTGAAACCCAAGCGGGCGACGTGTCCGCCTTCGTGCCAACGAATGTGATATCGATTACCGATGGCCAGATCTTCTTGGAAACCAGTCTCTTTAACGCTGGCATTCGCCCTGCAATTAACGCTGGTATTTCGGTGTCTCGCGTCGGCGGCGCAGCGCAGACCAAGCTGATCAAAGGTCTGTCTGGCGGTATTCGTACTGACTTAGCGCAGTACCGCGAGCTGGCGGCGTTTGCGCAGTTTGCATCGGACCTTGACGAAGCGACCCGAAAGCAACTCGACCGTGGTGCCCGCGTAACTGAATTGCTAAAGCAGGCCCAGTACAGCCCCTTGACGATTAGCCTGATGGGCGCAACGCTCTACTCCGTAAACAAAGGCTTCATGGACGACATCGAGGTTAAGAGGGTTTTGGCTTTCGAGCATGGAATGCATGCGTACCTCAAGGATAAGCACGCGGCTCTCTTAGCCAAGCTCGAAGCCGACAAAGCCATGGATAAAGATGCTGAGGCAGAGTTGAATACTGCGATTGCAGCGTTCAAAAAGACCTTCGCTTAATTCGACTCTTATGTACCACGGAGGCCCGAATGGCAGCAGGTAAGGAAATACGCGGCAAGATCAAGTCGGTGGAAAACACCCGCAAGATCACCAAAGCCATGGAAATGGTGGCCGCATCCAAAATGCGCAAGGCGCAAGAACGGATGCGTGCGGCCCGGCCTTACAGCGAGAAGATCCGCAATATCGCCTCTCACCTCGGCCAGGCCAATCCTGAATACACGCATGCCTATATGCAAATCAATGAAGCCAGAACCACTGGCTTCATTGTGGTTACGACGGACAAAGGCCTGTGCGGCGGCATGAACACCAACGTGTTGCGTGGGGTGACCGGCAAGTTGAAAGAATTGCAGGCCCTCGGCATGGGCGTGAGTGCTGTCGCTGTGGGCAACAAGGGCTTGGGCTTTTTGAACCGAGTGGGCGCTACTGTGGTGTCGCATGCAACCCAGTTGGGCGACACGCCTCATTTGGAAAAGCTGATCGGCCCGGTCAAAGTCCTGCTTGACGCGTACTCCAGAGGAGAGGTCAACGCGGTGTACCTTTGCTACACCAGGTTCATCAACACGATGAAGCAGGAAGCGGTAGTCCAGCAGTTGTTGCCGCTGTCCGCAGCGGACATGCATGCTCAAACTGCCGCCAGCGGCACGCAGCATGCGTGGGATTACATCTACGAGCCTGATGCCCAGTCCGTTATCGACGATTTATTGATGCGATATGTGGAAGCGCTGGTCTACCAAGCTGTTGCAGAAAATATGGCGTCTGAGCAGTCTGCGCGAATGGTAGCGATGAAGGCGGCCACTGACAACGCGGGAAGTGTGATCGGTGAGTTGAAGTTGATCTACAACAAAACCCGACAGGCAGCGATTACCAAAGAGTTGTCCGAAATTGTGGCCGGAGCTGCAGCGGTTTAAACCCCCGCAGTTCAAGTCAAGAAGAGTAACCGTTAAAGATTTTATTTTTGGAGCGACAAATGGCTCAAGCTAACTCCCAAGTTCAGGGAAAAATTGTTCAGTGTATTGGTGCCGTCGTTGACGTGGAATTCCCGCGTGACAAGATGCCCGGCATTTACGACGCGCTGAAGATGGATGGCTCCTCCTTGACGTTAGAAGTGCAGCAGCAACTCGGCGACGGCATTGTCCGTACTATTGCGCTGGGTTCTTCGGACGGCCTGCGTCGCGGCATGATCGTGCAAAACACCGACAAGCCGATCATGGTGCCAGTGGGCCAAGCGACACTGGGGCGCATTATGGACGTGCTGGGCGCGCCTATTGACGAGCGCGGCCCGGTAGACGCCGCCCTGCACATGTCGATTCACCGCAAGGCACCGACCTACGACGATCTGAGCCCCTCGCAAGAGCTGCTTGAGACCGGCATCAAGGTGATTGACTTGGTTTGTCCCTTCGCTAAGGGTGGCAAGGTCGGTCTGTTTGGTGGTGCCGGAGTAGGCAAGACGGTCAACATGATGGAATTGATTAACAACATTGCCAAGGCGCACAGCGGTTTGTCGGTGTTCGCTGGTGTAGGCGAACGTACCCGTGAGGGGAACGACTTCTACCACGAGATGGCCGATTCCGGCGTGGTGGACCTCGAAGACCTGTCCAAGTCCAAAGTGGCGATGGTCTACGGTCAGATGAACGAACCCCCGGGTAATCGCTTGCGCGTGGCTTTGACTGGGCTCACGATCGCCGAATCCTTCCGCGACGAGGGCCGAGACGTGCTCTTCTTCGTTGACAACATTTACCGCTACACCTTGGCCGGAACTGAAGTGTCTGCGCTTTTGGGGCGTATGCCATCCGCCGTGGGCTACCAGCCTACGCTGGCGGAAGAAATGGGACGTTTGCAAGAGCGAATCACGTCCACCAAAGTCGGCTCCATCACCTCCATCCAGGCGGTGTACGTGCCGGCCGATGACTTGACCGACCCATCGCCAGCCACCACATTCGCGCACTTGGATTCCACAGTGGTGCTGTCCCGCGATATCGCGTCGCTGGGTATTTATCCCGCGGTCGATCCGCTCGATTCCACCAGCCGCCAGCTCGACCCCAATGTGGTGGGCGAGGAGCACTACAACACAGCGCGCGCAGTGCAGGGTACTTTGCAGCGCTACAAGGAATTGCGCGACATTATTGCGATTCTAGGAATGGATGAGCTGGCGCCTGAAGACAAGCTCACGGTAGCCCGCGCCCGGAAAATCCAGCGTTTCCTGTCGCAGCCCTTCCACGTTGCCGAAGTATTCACCGGCTCGCCTGGCAAGTACGTTACTTTGGCGGAAACCATCCGTGGATTCAAAATGATCGTGGCAGGTGAATGCGATCATTTGCCTGAGCAAGCGTTCTATATGGTGGGGACGATCGATGAAGCCTTTGAGAAAGCGAAAAAGGTCTAAGCCATGAACACTATCCACGTTGATGTGGTGAGTGCCGAGGAGTCCATTTTCTCTGGAGAAGCGCGCTTTGTTGCGCTGCCGGGAGAGGCTGGCGAACTGGGCATTTATCCACGCCACACACCGCTGATCACTCGCATCAAGCCCGGTTCGGTGCGCATTGAGAAGGCCGATGGGAGTGAGGAATTTGTTTTCGTGGCGGGTGGCATCATTGAGGTACAGCCTGACTGCGTGACAGTGCTGTCTGACACGGCCATTCGCGGTAAAGATTTGGACGAAGAAAAAGCCAATTCGGCCAGAGCACTGGCCCAAGAAGCGCTAAAGAACGCCAAAAGTGATGTAGATCTGGCAGTTGCGCAATCGGAGCTAGTGATGTTGGCTGCGCAACTGGCGGCTTTGCGAAAATTTCAGCACAATCGCTGATGACCTTTTCATTGCAGCACTCGAAAGCCGCCCTTGGGCGGCTTTTTCTTTGGTTCAAATGCCTATGAACTACTTTGCTCCGTGGTGGTTGCCCGGCGGCAACCTGCAAACGCTGGTTGCAGCGAGGCTGGGGCGGCGAGTCATGCAACAGGCGCCCGTCTACACACGGGAACGCTGGCACACGCCAGACCACGACTTTATTGATCTCGATTGGCAAGTCAACGCGTTCGCTCCGCGCGCGCCATTGCTAGTGTTGTTTCACGGTTTAGAGGGCTCGTCTCGCAGCCATTACTCGGAGTCCTTTGCTGACTTTGCGCGCGCGCACCACTTGGCTTACGTGGTGGTTCACTTTCGAGGCTGCAGTGGTGAGCTCAACCATGCGCCGAGGGCCTACCACTCGGGAGACTTTGAGGAGATTGGTTGGATACTAGAGCGTTTGCGCAGCCGCCATGTAGGCCCGGTGGTCGCCGTCGGTATTTCCCTAGGTGGGAACGCACTGCTGCGCTGGGCGCAAGAGGCTGGTGGCGCAGCAAGCCAAACGGTAAGCGCCGTCGCTTCGGTGTGTGCACCGGTGGACCTGGCCGCAAGCGGTGCTTGTATTGGACGAGGCTTCAACCGCCAGGTCTACACGCGGATGTTCTTGCATAGTATGAAGCCCAAGGCGCTGCGCAAGCTGGAGCAGTTTCCCGGCCTGTTTGACGGTGAAGCCATGCGGGCGGCCACCGATTTGTACGCCTTTGACAACATATTCACCGCGCCGTTGCATGGCTTCAAAGACACGGACACCTACTGGCGCAAAGCGTCGGCCAAGCCGGGCTTGCGTCATATTCGCATACCGGCTCTGGTGCTGAACGCACGTAACGATCCATTTGTACCGGCGGCGTCGCTCCCTGCGCGTGAGGACGTTGGCGAATGGGTGACCTTATGGCAACCGGGAGGTGGTGGCCACGTTGGCTTTCCGTCCGGGGCACCGCCTTCCAACCTCTTCGCGCTGCCACAGGCCGTCGGTCTCTGGTTGATGCAAAATTGCTGAGCGCACTGGGGTGCGACGGGACACCAATGGACGATATCGTAAAACAAGCGCTGACAAAGTGGCCCAATGTGCCTGACTGCTATGGCTGGCTGGGCCTAGATGCCCGCGGTAACTGGTATATGCGGGACGAGCGGGCCCAAGCCTGCGGTGATTTCGCCAGTGGCAAGCCAGGAGCAAAAGGTTCTATGCTGCAACACGCCAAGCTCATCGAGTTCATCAACCGCAACTACGATGTTGACGCCCAGGGCGCGTGGTTTTTTCAAAATGGCCCGCAGCGCGTTTATGTGGAGCTTGAGGCCACACCGCATGTTTGGCGTGTCCAATCTTGCGGCGTTGTAAGTTCTAACGCCAGCCACACTGTGGTGTTTCAGAGGTGCTTCATGGATGAGCGTGGCTGGGCCTATTTGCAGACATCGGCAGGATTTGGCTTGGTACACACCCAAGACGTTGCCGCATTAGACCAGGCCATAGAGAACAAGCGGTGGAATGTTGAGGATGTGGTCTCCTCAGACTTGCCCCGGCGTTTCGCCTACATCACCAGTCCCCAGGCGGGCAGAGTGGGTGCGGCGGTTTGAAATGCAATAAAAAAGCCGAGCTTCGCTCGGCTTTCTCCCAAGTGAGTGCAGCAGCCTAGTTAGGGGCCTCAGCCGCTGGCTTTACTGGCGCCGCAAACTTGCCACCGCTGCCGTTGGTGAGGTAAACCACGGCGCGCGCTATCTCATAGTCCGTGTAGTCGCCGCCTCCTTGCGCGCCCATGGCGTTCTTGCCTTTGAGTGCGGAATTCCAAAGTGCGTCATAGCCCGTCTTGATACGCGGCGCCCAGGCTTTTACATCTCCAAATTTCGGCGAACCCGCCGCACCGTTCGCGTGGCACGCAGAGCACTGGGCTGCGTACACCTCTTCCCCGGTCTTCATTTCCCGGTTGGCATCGCGAATCTCAACGCTGCCTATTTTCTGGATACGCTGAGCCACCGACTTCTCCATGTTTACCGTGCCAGCTGCCGGCTTGTTCTGCGCAGTGACGTAGTACACGAGTCCGATGATGATGAAGATCGGAATGACAAACGAAAAAAACACCGCCGTGAGCAACTGCTTTGGGTTCTTCACAGGTCCTGTGTGTTCTTCTTCGTGCGTTGCAGCGTGGCTCGGGTCGCTCATGGTGTCCTCGGTTAGGTTTGGTCTTGAAAAACAGAGTTCAAGTATAACGAGGGCTGCCGCGTTGAAGGCCTACAATGCCCAGCAGTATGCGGCTGTAGCTCAGTGGATAGAGTATTGGCCTCCGAAGCCAAGGGTCGTGGGTTCGATCCCCGCCAGCCGCACCATTGCGCCGTCTCAAATCGCTTGCGGCCCCGCCCAAACCCGACTGTCTCTCAGCATGTCGTCGTAATTGAACAGACACCGCTCTCCATGAGAGCGGCATAACCCGACCTAAATCAAGATCTGGGCCGCAGCGGAGAAATGAACGCTGGTATACCTGTGGACATCAGCGAAGCGTTTGCAAATGTGGTCGGCATCAGGCCAAAGCGGTGCATCCTCAAAAGTCTAGGTGCTCTGCCGACCTGCTCAACCATTTACCGGGGGGCTTCATGGACATTGACGCTAAAGCGTTCCAAGTCATGGAGAGTGCCAAAGTAGACCTGAATGCTTGGGCTACGGTAGGAGAGCCGTTGTGCAAGTCCAAGAAGGCGTACTCCAAATTGCTGCAGGACCACGTCGAAAGGCTCAGCGATCTGCAGCGCATGCTCTACGCCTCCAACCACCACGCCTTACTGGTCGTGTTTCAGGCCATGGACACCGCAGGCAAGGATGGTGCAATTCGTCACGTCATGTCAGGCGTCAATCCGCAGGGTTGCCAGGTGTTTAGTTTTCAGCACCCGAGTGCGCAGGAACTTCAGCACGATTTCCTGTGGCGTACTACCCGTAATCTGCCGGAGCGCGGACACATTGGCATCTTTAATCGCTCGTACTACGAAGAGGTGTTGATCGTGCGCGTCCACCACAACATCCTGGTCGGCGAGTGCCTGGCCGATACGCACTCCGAAGAAGCGGTATGGACCGGAAGATTTCGTTCCATCGTCGATTTGGAAAGGCACTTGCACGCCAATGGCACCCGCATTGTGAAAGTGTTCCTGCATTTGTCCAAGGATGAGCAGCGTAGACGCCTGCTCGCTCGCATCGACGAGCCCGAAAGCAACTGGAAGTTCGAATTCGCGGACGTGGAGGAGCGCAAGCATTGGGACGTTTACATGCAGGCCTATGCGCAAGCCCTCACAGCAACCAGCACCGCAGACTGCCCCTGGTTCATCGTGCCAGCGGACGACAAGGACAGCGCACGACTGATCGTGTCCCAGATCGTGCTTGACGCATTGGTCGGATTAAAGCTGAGTTACCCGGTGGCCAGTGCAGCGCGAAGGCGGCAACTGCAAGCGGTCCGTAAACGAATGACGTCCTGACGTTTTAGCGCCAGAGCACTTCTAACCAGGCCCGGGCCGCTGCATCACTGTATGGGCCTTGGACTGATTGCAGAAAATTACACCGCCCTATGTCAGACTAAAGGTACGATTTAACGTCTTTCGGCCTTGCGATTGGGTAGTATCAGGGAATGATCGCGCCACAAACTATCCCTGGCCCCGCGCCCCACCGCGACCTGTGTACCGACTGCGGTGTCTCGCGCAGCAGCGAGCCCAAGCGCTGCGCCAGCGCCTGCCAGTTCATCCAGCCGGACTATCCCAAGCTAGAACGCCAGGTGCATGGCCGCAGCCGCGACACCACGCGCCCCAACGAGTTGCACTTTGGCCCGCACCTGCGCACCCTGCGTGCCGCGCTGCGCCAGCCCGCTGCGGGCGCGCAGTGGACCGGCATCACCACCCGCATTGCCGAGCGCCTGTTGGAAACCGGCCAGGTGCAGGCGGTGCTGGCCATGGCGCCTGACCCGCAAGACCGCTGGAAGCCCATGCCGGTACTGGTCACCCAAGCTGCGGACATGGCGCAGTGCCGCGGCATGCGCATGGGCTACGCACCTTTGCTGGCGCTGCTGGAGCCCGCGCGCGCGCAAGGCATCACGCGGCTGGCGGTGGTGGGAATTCCCTGCCAGGTCTACGCCCTGCGCGCGCTGGAAAAAGAACTGGGTTTTGAACAGCTCTTTGTGATTGGCACGCCGTGCTCGGACAACACCACCACCGAAAACTTCCATGAGTTTCTGGGCCTGGTGGCCGGCCAAACCCAGGACGATCCCAAAACCGTGTCTTACCTGGAATTCCGCGCCGACTACCACGTGGAGCTGCGCTTTGACGACGGCCGAAAACGCGAGATTCCGTTTTTGCAACTGCCCCTATCGCAGTTACGGCCCGATTTCTTTCCCATGACTTGCCGCAGCTGCGTGGACTACACCAACGTGCTGTCCGACATCACCGTGGGCTACATGGGCGGCGAAGGACAGCAGTGGCTGCTGGTACGCAACCCGCGCGGCCAAGCCATGTTGGAGTTGCTGGGCGACGAGGTGACCACCAGCGCGCCAGGCAGCGCGGGCAAGCGCGCAGGCGCCGTCAAGGGCTTTATCGCCAACGTAGAGCGCGCCGCCGGTGGCCTGCCCCTGCGCCGCATGCCCGACTGGCTGCGCCCGATCGTGGGTTGGCTGATGCCGAAAGTAGGGCCACGCGGGCTGGAATTTGCCCGCGCCCGGGTGGAAATGAAGGCGGCAGAAACCGTGATCCACCTGCGCCGCGAAGAGCCCCAGCGCATGAAAAAAATGGTGCCCGCCCATGTGTGGCAGTTGATGCAACCCTATGGCCTGCGTCCCAACGCTAGCGAAGTTCCGGCCACCGCCCCTGTGCCGGGTGCGCCCTCCCTTAACCTTTGATTCAGACCCATGGCACAGACCTTTCCCTTCTCCGCCATCGTCGGCCAAGACGAGATGAAACTCGCCATCCTGCTCACCGCCATCGACCCGAGCATTGGCGGCGTGCTGGTGTTTGGCGACCGGGGCACTGGCAAGTCCACCGCCGTGCGCGCCCTGGCAGCCTTGTTGCCGCCCATGCGCGCTGTGGTGGGCTGCCGCTACGGCTGCGACCCGCAGTCCGCCACCTGCCCGGACTGCACCGCACGCGCCGCCGCCAAGCGTGGCGCACCCGCGAGCCACCTGGTCGGCGTGCCGGTGGTGGACATGCCCCTGGGCGCTACCGAAGACCGCGTAGTCGGTGCGCTCGACTTGGAGCGCGCGCTCTCGCAGGGTGTCAAGGCCTTTGAGCCGGGGCTCCTGGCCCGCGCCAACCGGGGCTACTTGTATATAGACGAAGTTAACTTGCTAGAAGACCACCTGGTCGATTTGCTGATCGATGTGGCGGCTTCGGGCGAAAACGTGGTGGAGCGCGAGGGCTTAAGCGTGCGCCACCCGGCGCGCTTTGTGCTAATTGGCAGTGGCAACCCCGAAGAGGGCGAGCTGCGCCCGCAGTTGCTGGACCGCTTTGGCCTGTCGGTGGAAGTGAAAACCCCAGCCGCCCTGGCGCAGCGGGTGGAAGTGGTCAAACGCCGCGACGCCTTTGAGCGCAGCCCCGCCGACTTTGCCGCGCAGTGGAAAAAAGAAGACGACCGCGTGCGCCGCAGCATCGTCGCCGCCCGCAAGCGCTTGGGCGCCGTCGATATTCCCGACGCCGCGCGCGAATTTGCCGCGCGCCTGTGCATGGCCCTGGGCACCGACGGCCTGCGCGGCGACTTGACGCTGGTGCGTGCCGCGCGCGCCTACGCTGCCTTGCAGGGCGACGCGGCGGTGCTTGAGCCGCACCTACGCCACGTCGCGCCCCCCGCGCTGCGCCACCGCCTGCGCCGCAATCCGCTGGACGATGCGGGCTCCTCGACCCGCGTGGAGCGCGCTTTGCAAGAGATCGCCCCCTTCGCCGTTGCCAGCTCGGCGTGAGCCTGCAAAGCCACGCCGGCCACTTCCTGTTCGCCCCCGACTTGCCATGCCCATCCTCTTTTTCATGACCTGCACGCGCTCCGAAAGGCCTGCCACGCTCTGCGCCTGCCGCGTGGTCATTCCCGCCTCCCATGCAAGGTGACGCCGCCACCATCGCCGCCCTGTTTGCCGTAGACCCGGTAGGCCTGGGCGGTGTGGCCTTGCGCTCGCCTGCAGGGAGCTTGCGAGACGAATGGCTGGCGCTGTTGCGCGCACTGTTACCCGCAGGCACACCGCTGCGCCGCGTACCCCTTCACACCAGCGACACCGCCCTGCTCGGCGGCCTGGACCTGGGAGCCACGCTGCAAGCCGGTCGCCCTGTGGCCCTCAAAGGGCTGCTGGCGCAGGGCGATGGCGGCGTCTTGATGCTGGCCATGGCCGAGCGGATCAGCGCGGCGGCGGCCACCCGTTTTTGCGCCGTGCTCGACACCCAAGAGGTGGTGCTTGAGCGCGATGGCCTAGCGGCCCAGAATCCAGCGCGCCTGGGGCTGGTGGCGTTGGACGAGGGCGCCAGCGATGACGAGCGCATGCCCGCCGCTTTGTTGGAGCGCATGGCGTTTCGCCTGGTCTTAGACGGCACGTCTGATGATGAGCCGGGGCCTGAGTGGAGCGCCGAAGAGGTGCTCACCGCCCGCGCTCGCCTGGCCCGCGTGGAGTTGGGGGAGGAGGGGCTGGAGGCGCTGTGCGCTGCGGCGGCTGCGCTAGGCATTGATTCCTTGCGCGCGCCCTTGCTCGCTGCGCGGGTGGCCCGAACCGCAGCCGCCTTGGCCGCCTCCAGCCAGGTCGAAGAAGAACAGATCGCTTTGGCCGCGCGTCTGGTGTTGGCGCCCCGCGCAACCCGCGTGCCCGAGGCGCCGCCCCCCCAAGAGAGGCCAGATACATCGCCGATCGAACCCGGCGAAGCCCCAGAGGCGCAAGATGAGCCGAATGCAGCGGGCCCGGAAGTTCCGCTGCCTGAAAGTCCACCGCCGCCCGAGCCGCCAGACGAACAGGGCGCTGCCCCCAACAAAGAACCGCCCGAGCCCGAAGAGCCGCTGGATGCGCAGACCAGCCAGGAGCTTGGCGAGCGGATTTTGGAAGCCGCGCAAGCCGCGATTCCCGCAGGCCTGCTGGCCTCGCTGAAGATTTCCCAGCTGTCACGGGCTAAAACGCCAACCGCAGGCACCGCAGGGGCGGCGCAAAAAAGCGCCTCCCGCGGGCGACCGATTGGCGCACGCAAGGGCGAACCACGCGCGGGCCAACGCATCAATGTG
>JARXAU010000144.1 GCA_029865675.1 Rhodoferax sp. | reverse complement strand
CCCGAACCGTGACAAGTCGATCCCCATACAGGGAACGCGGCAAGTGCCCGATGGTGAGCAATACCCTGGGCAGACGCCTGAGCGCTCTGCGCACCTTGGCTGTAGCAAAGCAAGCCGTAGCAAGCTGGGGTAACTTCGACCGCGTTTGCCCGTTCAACATGGCGGTCCCCCTTGCTTAGCTGGCGCGAAGCTTGGTGGGTTGGCGTTTCTTCTTGCCGGCTATTGCCATTTGAAACGCTTGCTTTACAAAAACCCACAAAGCGGATTCATGAGGTTGTGGCAACGCACCTCGCCCGATGCGCTTGAGTTGGCCGGTGTACCAACTCACTTCTAGCAAGCCCATGTTGTCAATCACCTTGATGCCGGTACGCAGGGGCTTGACAGTGTGTTGCGCTGGTTTGCCAGCGAGGAGCCGCATTGGCACATCCGGCTCTATGGCCATGATGCGGGCAATGCCCACCATGTCAACCGCGCCCGAGTTAATCGCCTGGGCCATGCCTTGGGCGCTGCGAAAACCGCCGGTAACGACAAGCGGCGTTCGCACAGCTTGGCGGGCTTTTTCTGCAAACTCTAAAAAATATGCTTCGCGTTGTCTCGTAGTCTCCTTTTTCTCCGGCTGTGCGTTGTTTTTGATGCCTGTCATTGCGGGCGCTTCGTAGGTACCACCTGAAATTTCAATCAAATCAATCCCCACATCGGCCAAGGCACGGATCGTCTCCACCGATTCCTCTTCGGTAAAGCCGCCGCGCTGAAAGTCTGCTGAGTTGAGCTTGATTCCGATGGGAAACGCGGGCCCCACCGCCTCTCGCATCGCGCGGTACACCTCCAACACAAAATGCCGGCGTTTTTCTGCAGTGCCACCCCAGGCATCGGTGCGAGTGTTGTGGTGGGGTGACAAAAATTGGCTTACCAAATAGCCGTGGGCACCATGGATTTGAACCCCAGAAAAGCCCGCTTGCTTCACCACGCCAGCGGCCACTCCAAAACGCCGTACCAATGCCTGGACTTCGTCGCCTTCCAAAGCACGCGGGGTGGCGAAAAACGCTTTCAGATCGGGTCTAAAAGGCACTGCGGACGGGGCCACCGTTTCACGGTTAAGCCCTTTTGGCACTTGTTTGCCGGGGTGGTTAAGTTGTACCCAGCATTGGGTTTGGTTGGCAGTCGCTGCTTGGGCCCAACTCTGCAAGGCCACTAAATGCTTGCTGTCTTCAATCACCACGTTGCCGGGCTCGCCAATGGCGCTGGCGTCGACCATGACATTGCCAGTGACGCACAAGCCGATACCCCCGTGTGCCCAAGCGCTGTACAAACGCACCAGTTCCGGCGTTGGCGCACCGTTGCGGCTCGCCAAGGCCTCGGACATAGCCGACTTGAAAAGGCGATTTTTGATGGAGATGCCGTTAGACAAGGTTAGCGATTGGGCAAGGGTGGTTTGGGCGGTCATGGAATGTATGGGGAGGTCAAATGCTGGGCAATACTACCGCTGATGGGGGTCAAAATGTTGTGGAACTGAAGAATGGGCGGCTCATGTCTGCAGGTCAGAAAGTATTTCTCGTTACTTGGAACCGACCAACCTAGCCTCTGCCCGAAGTGCCTCGGTAGCGATTTCATCTAGAGACAGACAAACCCCGAGCGATCCGCTGCCCGCACGCACAGGTGACTTTCTGAGGCGGATCTCCATGTGCTGGATGGCGGCGTGTGCAGCACACGCAGCGGCAATGCGGGTGATGAGTCGTTCCTGCGTTTCATAGTGACCGTCCGCTGCAAGTCGGTCAATTTCTAAGATGAGTGGGTCATAGTCAAAAACATGCGCCATGCCATCCTGCGCAATCAGGACTTGATCGACCAAAATTCCAAGCATCAAATCCAAGAGGTGCACATCAGGTCGGGTGTCCTTGGGACCATACGTGCCGATGTCTGTTTTCAGTTGCAAATCTCGCAACTCGATGACTGCCGAATTGATAGTTTTCATGCCTGAGCCTTTTGAAGGAGTAATTTCATCAGGCTTTCGCTGGCTTCCTCGATTAAATCCAATACCTGCTCAAACCCTTGATATCCACCGTAGTAGGGGCCTGGTGTTAGCGAAGCTTTTGATGTTTGCAAAAACTCAGCCAACCCCCGTACCTTGTGAAGATGTTGTGCGGGGCATCTTTCCTCCAACAGGGCGCGGTTGTCCCAATCCATTAGCTTCCGATCCACCAGCTTTTTATAAAAAACAGCTTCTGCTGTGAGACTTCGGCAAATATTGCCCATACAGACAAAAAGAATTCGGTATTCAAAATCAATCATTTGGTTTTTCTAGAGAGGGATATTCGCCCTGCGCTTCCGGCACGGTGTGTATGTGATTAAAAAAGCTGTTGCAACCTCCTGTGCGCTGGGAATAGCCTCCTATGCGCTTCACATAAGCCAACAAGTCCACAAAAAATGGATGGCGGCAGAGCGTGGACGAATCACCCACGAGCAACAACTTGCGCCTTGCGCGGGTCATGCCCACGTTCATGCGGCGGATGTCAGAGAGGAAGCCGATTTC
This sequence comes from Rhodoferax sp., assembly GCA_029865675.1. GTDB lineage: Bacteria > Pseudomonadota > Gammaproteobacteria > Burkholderiales > Burkholderiaceae_C > Allorhodoferax. The sequence goes on along the minus strand of JARXAU010000144.1, from coordinate 6,273 downwards.
GCCTTGCGGATTACTGCGTGTCAATGAAATCGCAATAATGTCGCGCTCCTGGCCCTGGAACGCATCGACAGTCCCCACGCTGAGCTTGCGTTGCAGAAGCAAACCGCTCAGCACAGCGCTGTCTTCGATGGCGTCTTTCAGATAATTGATTTGAGCGCGGTATGGTGCAATCACCCCCACAGTAAGCGGGTCCTGCTCGTGTTCGGCGGGGTCATAGGGCGCGAGCAGCTGCGCTAGGCGCTCTAGTAGCAAGTGGGCCTCTTTGGGGTTGGCCGTTGAACGGCTTTCGGGAATAGCGACTTCCGAAAAGCCGCAGCCAGACGTGTCGATGAACTCCACAGGCAAATCAGGTGCAAACCGCAGGTCGTAGGCTTCCAAACCGGCGCGGCGCACGCCCTGGTGCGGCACCAGTTGGCCGCCATAGAACTTCTCTGAGCTGAAGCCCATGATGTCCTCGTGCATGCGGTATTGCGTGGTCAGCATGCGGGCCGTCTGTGGTTGGCGCTGGATGCACTTTTCAAATAGGGTTTCGCGCAGGCCCTCAAGGGCCGCTTTTTCGCTTTTCACGGTGGGCGGTAGCTGGTGGTGGTCGCCCGCCAGAACAATGCGTTGGCCTTTGGCAATGGGAATCCAGCAACCCGGCTCCAAAGCCTGGGCGGCTTCGTCGATAAACACAGTCTCAAAACTCAGGTCGCGAAGGTGGCGGTTGCCAGCGCCCACCAGAGTGCAGGTGATAACCTGAACCGATTCGAGCACGTCCTCGGTCATGAAGCGCTCTAGATCGTCGGCGGCTTGGCGCAGCGTGAGCGCTTCTTCTCTGAGCCATTGGCGGTGTTGTCGCTCCTCAAAACCAAAGTTGCGAACGTGTTCGTTGGCCGTGCCCCGGTGCTGCTCAGCGGTTTGGCGCATCGCATGCATCTTGGCGTAGCTGGCGTGGGCCATCACCCCGGCATCCAGGGTGTGCTGGAGCAGAAGGTCAGACACGCGGCTGGGGTTGCCCATGCGGATCACGTTGACACCGCGCTCGGCCAACTTTTCAGTCAGCAAGTCCACGGCGGTGTTGGAGGGGGCACACACCAGCACGCGCCGCTCACGCCGGATGGTTTCAAGAATGCACTGCACCAGCGTGGTGGTTTTGCCCGTGCCGGGCGGTCCGTGGATGATGGCCACGTCTTGCGCCGACATCACATGGCGCACCGCCGCCAGCTGCGAATCGTTAAGCGCACTCGGGTAAAAAAGGTCGTCGGCTTGGTGCTCGCGAAAGCTGGCCTGCTTGGCGCCCAGCAACACGTCGCGCAGCTCGGCCAAGCGGTTGCTGTGTGCGTTCAGGACCGCGCTCAAGGCATGGTTCATCTCTCGATAGCTCACCTCGTCAAAAGTGAGGTCAACGCCCAGCGTACTGCCGTCCAGCACCCAGTCGGGCAGCGCTTCTTTGGTGGTGGCCAGCAGCAGCTTGTTGCGCCGCACGCTGATAACCACGCCGCTCAACACAGGCCGGTCGGTTGTGGTGTAGCCCGATGCGTTGCTGAACAGCGATGCATTCTTGCCCACCTGAAACAAATGCAGGTCTTGCCGCGCGACAGGTCGCTCTAGCTCCAGCACCACCTTTCCACCAAATCCGATGTCCTCTTGAGTGATGGTGATGGGGTACCAAGTCAAACCGCGCCGCCTGCGCTCCTTGATGCTGGCACTGGCGTTTTTTTTTGTGAATTGCGCTTGGTCTTCCTTTTGCTCTAGTTGCATGAGCGCACGCAGGTGGCGTAACTCACCTTGAACAGCGCAAGGGGCGTTGGGGATCAGGTTTTGGTCAGCCAAAGGTACAGGGACTTAATCGCTCTCGGTTTTGATGATGGCAGGCACTCTAACTCAAGAGATCGCCGACTCCTGAATCAGGGAGATGTCAGGTCCAACACCCGCACTAAGCATCCGTCAGTGTCGCTTTTGCGCACCCTTTGATGCGGGATCGCACTGGCTTAGACATACCGATAAAGATCAACCCATTGCGTCAAACGAAACCGTCGCTTCTTGGGTGCTGAAAAGCTTTACCACGTTGGTTTTGTGAGAACCAGTGAGCGCTTTTTTCACGATCTTGAAGATGTCAAGGTCAAAGTTCAAGTCTTCGGACTGGGCCAGGTCGCTTAGTTCATCATGGTCGTTGGCCGTGCCTAGGTAACACCATTTGTTGATTACAAGCATGCTGTGCCCGTCTTTTATCGCTACCGCACCAGCAAATGGCCAAACGGGGACCTTGTACAGCTGAAGGGCTGTTTGCAACTTGAGGTTGTGCACAGCCAAAGACACTTTGCCAATGCATGCGCCATGGCATTGTTTGACTTGGTAGCCAAAGCAAGGTTTGCCCTCGTCCACCTTTTCCAAGCCCAGCAAGGCCTCGCACAGTTGGTACTTCTTGGCCACGGCAGCCAGATAGCCTAGCGCTTCTTTCTTGTTGTAAAAAAGACCATACAGATTTTCTTGGAAGCCGGGTTGCAAATGCTTATGGGTAATGAGCGTGGGCCTGAAACAGCCTGATGTGTCTTGGCTCAGTTGCCATGCGCACAAGTCTTTCGAGCGGCGAAGCTTGATGTTCATGCTGGGCATGCGCTCTTTGATGAGCTTGGCCTCCACAATCAAAGCACTCAATTCACCACTGGTCTCGATGCACTCGATGTGATGTACTTGTTGATACAGTTTCATTTCTTTGCGGACGGTGAGGGCACTTTGAAAATGGCTCATCACACGACTGCGCATTGAAATGCTTTTACCAATGTACAGGGGGGCGTGGTGCTCACCGTAGAAAATATAACAACCCGGCGTGTCCGGAATTGCATCGATGACGGATTGGCTGATGTTGGGTGGCAGGCTGACATGGCTCACCAACTGATGCACCGCGTCAAGTAAGTGCGCTGGCTCAAAAGTCTTTTCACACACACGCCAAAACTGCACAAGCAAATCGGCGTCGCCCAAGGCTCGGTGCCGCGCACTGACCGTTAGGCCGTGCACGGCGACGATGGTGTCCAAGTTGTGCCGTGTCTGTTGCGGATAAAGCAGTCGGGAGAGCTTGACGGTGCAAAGAACCTTGGGTCGAAAATCTATACCCAACCGTTTAAAAGAGGCTTTGATGAAGCCATAGTCAAAGCGTGCGTTGTGAGCAACAAAGATCTTTCCTTCCAGCTCTTTCTTAACTTGTAGCGCGATTTCGTCAAACGGAGGGCGGCCCGCCACCATGTCGGGCGTGATTCCCGTTAGTTTCTGGATTTTTTGAGGGATGAAAGTTTGTGGATCTACCAAGCAGTCCCAAGAACTCTCTTGCCCGTTGGCCAATGTCTTGATGCCGATTTCCGTGATCCGGTCACGATCGGCATTACCGCCGGTGGTTTCGATGTCGACAAATGCAAGAACAGGGAACTCGGTGTCTATAAGTTTCATTGAAAAGCCAAGGCTCAAGAGAATTTCGTCATCCTACATAAACAAGCAAAGTTTGATGATTTGCACATACTCTAGTTCGTTGGGAGCTGTGTTCATAGATGTCGGCAAGGAATCAAGTCCTATGAGGCTGGGGGTTTACCAGGCTCAAGTTTTTCCCTTTTCCAGGTCTGCCGAATAGAATGGAACTACCGGCGCGAGCGCCTGTATAGCTCGGCGGCGACGGAGGCATTAATGGAAATTCGCAGTTTTCTTGGCGTGACCAATGAGATGGCCTATCTTGTCGGCTTACCCATTGTCGTTGTATTGATCGCGATAGAAGTGCTCGTGATGGCATTCAAGGGCGTTCGGTACTACAAGTGGGACGACACGCTGGGGACATTGGGCATGCTAGCCGGTAATGTCGCCATGGGCGCGTTGACCCAATCGCTCTTCTTTGGTTGTATGGTGTTCACCTACCAGTACCGTCTCTTCGATCTGCAAAGGGAACTGCAGCCTTGGCTTCTGTGTTTGGTGGCGCTCTTTCTGATCGATTTGATGTTTTATATATGGCACCGAGCGAGCCACCGCGTGCGTTTTTTGTGGGCCATCCACTTGAGCCATCACTCCAGCCAAGAGATGAACTTCGCTGTGGCGTTCCGCCAACCCGTGCTTGCGCCACTCTTCAAGATACCGTTTTTTTCCCTCTTGCCCATCATTGGGCTCGACCCAACGATCATAGTAGTCGTAGGCACGATATCCACCCTCTGGGGTGTTGTTGGGCATACCCAAATTGTTCCCAAGCTTGGGATTGCCGAGTGGCTCCTGAACACGCCGTCGGCCCACCGGGTGCACCATGGAATCAATCAACAATATGTTGACAAAAACTATGCCAACATGTTCATTTTCATCGACCGCCTGTTGGGCACTTACGCACCTGAAGTAGAGCCCGTAAGGTACGGGCTCGTAACCCAGGCGAATACCAACAATCCGATCACCCTAACCAGCATGGAGTGGGCCCATATTTGGCGCGACCTCAAGACGGCGCGATCCTTGGGCGAAGCGGTCTGCTATGTGTGTGGGCCACCCGGCTGGAAGCCCGACCACCTTGCACCGACGCAGGTTCGAGCGCAGCGGTCATAGCACCGAGCTGAAACACTCCACCCAACCCCAGGGGAGCGAGACGGTCTGAGACACCAAGACGACCAGTCACCAATGCACCTACGTACCAATAAGTACTTATGCGCACACCTGAGTTCGTTGCAAGCCGATGAAAGCAGGGAGTAAAGATTCCACCAGTCATTCCCGAGACAGGTTTTGCCCCGGCTTTTTCACGCCGATCCGGTCAAAACTGTATGGCACCGTCAGACACCACGTGACACAAAAAAACCCCGCATCCTTGTGAGAAAGCGGGGTTCAAATTGTGTTCCCCCTAGGGGAGACTTGAAAATTTGGTAGGCGCAATTGGACTCGAACCAACGACCCCAACCATGTCAAGGTGGTGCTCTAACCAGCTGAGCTATGCGCCTGAGATTCAGCCCCTGAGTGTAACAGGACTCAGATCAGCATCGGCCGGAGGAAGCCCTACTCCCACTCAATCGTCGCCGGTGGCTTGCTGCTCACGTCATAGGTCACGCGGTTGATGCCGCGCACTTCGTTGATGATGCGGCCGGACACTTTTTTGAGCAGCGCATAGGGAAGCTCGGCCCAGTCGGCGGTCATAAAGTCGCTGGTTTGCACCGCGCGCAGGGCCACCACGTAGTCGTAGGTGCGGCCGTCGCCCATCACGCCCACGCTTTTCACCGGCAAAAACACGGTGAAGGCCTGGCTGGTGGCTTCGTACCAGTTCTTGGGCACACCGCCTGCGCGCACTGCTTGATCCGCTGCGGGGACGTAAGGCGTGGCTCGCAGTTCTTCGATAAAGATGGCGTCGGCGCGGCGCAGCAGGTCGGCGTATTCTTTTTTCACCTCGCCCAAAATCCGTACGCCCAAGCCGGGGCCTGGAAAGGGGTGGCGGTACACCATATCGTGCGGCAATCCCAGTGCCACACCCAGTTCGCGTACCTCGTCTTTGAACAGGTCGCGTAGCGGCTCCAAGAGTTTGAGGCCCAATTGCTCGGGCAGGCCGCCCACGTTGTGGTGGCTTTTGATGGTGACGGCTTTTTTGCTTTTGGCGCCACCGCTCTCGATGACGTCGGGGTAAATCGTGCCTTGGGCCAGGAACGTTGCGCCTTGGACGGCGCGACCTCCATCCCCGCCCTTATGGCCGCCGCCTGCGGCTTTAAGCTTTGCTGCTTGTTCCTTGAATACATCGACAAATAGGCCGCCGATGATCTTGCGCTTGGCCTCGGGCTCGCTCACCCCGGCGAGCCTGCCCAAAAACAGGTCGCTGGCGTCCACCCGAATCACCTTGGCGTGCAGCTTGCCGACGAACATCTCCATCACCATGTCGCCTTCATTGAGGCGCAGCAAGCCGTGGTCCACGAACACACAGGTGAGCTGGTCGCCAATGGCGCGGTGGATAAGCGCAGCCGCCACCGACGAGTCCACGCCGCCGGACAGGCCCAAAATCACCTCTTCGTCGCCCACTTGTTCGCGGATTTTGGCGACCGCCTCGGCCACGTGGTCGCACATTACCCAGTCGGGCCGGGCGGCACAAATATCCAGCACAAAGCGGTTTAGCATCGCCTGGCCTTGCACCGTGTGGGTCACCTCGGGGTGGAACTGCACTGCGTAAAAGCGCCGCACCTCGTCGGCCATGCCAGCAATCGGGCAGCTCGGCGTGCTGGCCATCAGCTTGAAGCCCGGCGGCAACTCGGTCACCTTGTCGCCGTTGCTCATCCAGACCTTGAGCATGCCGTGGCCCTCGGG
>JARXAU010000115.1 GCA_029865675.1 Rhodoferax sp. | reverse complement strand
CTGCCCCCGTTCCCGCTTTGTTGATCCCGGCGTCTGCGCCCGCCGTGGCTTTGTTGTAGACCCCGCGCGCTTAGCCCGATGTACCTAGCGGCCAGGTACTGGTGAACTTCGCCCGCTTCAAGCTAAAAAACGCCTTCACATTGCGCACATTGGCGTCTTGGGTGAACAGGCGCTGGGTGGTAGCCAAGTAATCCGCCATGTCGCGCGCCTGGATGACGAGCACAAAGTCCGGCCCCGGCGACACGCGCCAGCACTGTTGCACTGCCGTGTCAGCCACGGCGCGGGCTTCAAAAGCGTCCAAGTGCTCGGCGCCCTGGCGGTCTAGCGTCACTTCCACCAGCGCGCTTAAAGCCTGGCCGTGCAGCGTGGCCAGCCGGTCGGCGTTCAATACCGCCACTTGGCGCTCGATCCAGCCCGCGTCCACCAAGCGTTTGACGCGGCGCAGGCAGGTGGGCGGCGAGATGTGCAACAGTGCCGCCAGTGCCAAGTTGCTGCGCGAGGCGTCGTGCTGCAAGGCGTCGAGCAGCTTCAGGTCGGTGGCATCCAAGAAATTTTGTTCCATAAATTAAATATATAAGAACTTTAATTCCAAACTAAGAATTTGGTGAAATTTTACGACTGCAAAAGCAGAATTTTTGTTGAAAAATTTTTCATCACCCTGCCTATGATTCGCCGCATCACCCTTCAAGGAGTTTTTTATGTGTGGCATCGTCGGCGCCGTTTCTACCCGCAACATCGTTCCCATCCTGGTCCAGGGCCTGCAGCGGCTGGAATACCGGGGCTATGACTCTTGCGGCGTGGCGGTGCACGCCGCCAGCCTGGGCCAGCCCCAAGGCGGTCTGCGCCGCGCGCGCAGCACGGCCCGCGTATCGGAGCTGACGGAGCAGGTGCAAACCGACCATATTGAAGGCGGCACTGGCATCGCCCACACCCGCTGGGCTACCCACGGCGCGCCGGCGGTAAGCAACGCCCACCCGCACTTCAGCCACGGCCCCGGCGCGGTGGCAGATGCCAGCAGCGCGGCCCGCGTGGCGCTAGTGCACAACGGCATCATCGAAAACCACGACGCCCTGCGCGCCACCTTGCAGGCCAAGGGCTATGTGTTTACCAGCCAAACCGACACCGAAGTCATCGCCCATTTGGTGGACAGCCTGTACCAAGGCGACTTGTTTGACGCCGTCAAGGCCGCGCTGGCGCAGTTGCAAGGCGCCTATGCAGTGGCAGTTTTCCATTAGGACGAGCCCCACCGCGTGGTGGGCGCGCGCGCGCGTTCACCGTTGTTTTTGGGCGTGGGCAAAGACCACAGCGAAACCTTTTTGGCCAGCGACGCCATGGCCTTGGCCGGGGTAAGCGACCAGATCGTCTACCTCGAAGAAGGCGACGCGGTCGATATTCAGCTCGGCAAATACTGGATTGAAGACCGCGCCCGCCGTGCAGTAACCCGCCCGGTGCAAACCGTGCAAGCCCACAGTGGCGCAGCCGAACTCGGCCCCTACCGCCACTACATGCAAAAAGAGATTTTTGAGCAGCCGCGCGCCGTGGCCGACACGCTAGAAGGCGTGGAAGGCATTACGCCCGAGCTTTTTGGCGACGGCGCCTTCAGCGTGTTCAAGGCCATAGACCGGGTGCTGATTTTGGCCTGCGGCACCAGCTACTACAGCGGCTGCGTGGCCAAGTACTGGATAGAAGCCATCGCCAAGCTGCCCTGCCAGGTGGAGATTGCCAGCGAATACCGCTACCGCGACTCGGTGCCCGACCCGCGCACGCTGGTGGTGACGCTGAGCCAGTCCGGCGAGACCGCCGACACCCTGGCCGCCCTGCGCCACGCCCAAGGCCTGGGCATGGCGCACACGCTGACCATTTGCAATGTAGCCACCTCGGCCATGGTGCGCGAGTGCCAGCTGGCTTACGTCACCCGCGCGGGCACCGAGATTGGCGTGGCGTCCACCAAAGCCTTTACCACCCAGCTCGCGGCGCTGTTTTTGCTGACCTTGGCGCTAGCGCAAACCAAGGGCTTGCTTAGCGACGCGCAAGAGGCAGAGCACCTCAAAGCCATGCGCCATCTGCCCGCCGCCTTGCAGGCGGTGCTGGCGCTCGAACCCCAAGTCATCGCCTGGGCGCAAGAGTTTGCGTCCAAAGAAAACGCACTGTTTTTGGGCCGGGGCACGCACTACCCCATCGCCCTGGAAGGCGCGCTCAAGCTCAAAGAAATCACCTACATCCACGCCGAGGGCTATGCAGCGGGAGAACTCAAGCACGGCCCGCTGGCGCTGGTGACCAGCGCCATGCCGGTGGTCACCGTGGCCCCCAACGACGCGCTCTTGGAAAAGCTCAAAAGCAATATGCACGAAGTGCGCGCGCGCGGCGGCGTGCTCTATGTGCTGGCCGACGCCGACACGCGCATCGACAGCAGCGAAGGCATCCACGTCATCCGCATGCCCGAACACTACGGCGTGCTCTCGCCCATCCTGCACGTGGTGCCGCTGCAGTTGCTGGCCTACCACACGGCCTGCGCGCGGGGGACGGATGTGGACAAACCCAGGAATTTGGCGAAGTCGGTGACGGTGGAGTAGGCGTTTGGGTGTCAGATTTTCGGTGTGTCAACACTCAAACACTGGAGAAGCTATGGAATCCGTTCGCTGGAACAGCTCCGTCTCGCCAGACACCGACCAATCTGTGCGAATGTTTATCGCAGCGAAGGTCGAAGGGCGAAGGTCGAAGGCCGCAAAGGCGATTTGTCGCGCTTTGTTGAGGAGACGGTTCGCTTCTATTGGGTGGAAAAAGCGGTAGAGCAAGCCAATGGCGCTGCCGCAGGCATGGGCGAGACTGAATTGAACGACTTGATTGACGAGGCAGTGCAGTGGGCGCGTGAGCATTGATGCACGTCATTTTGGATGCCAACGTGCTGCTGGGCGCCTTGCCACATCCAGATATTGCGGCGCTGAACGATCCCAACGACGCATTCCTGCTTGCCATGGCCTTGGCTGGCGAGGCTGATTACTTGGTCACCGGTGATCGTCGCGCTGGACGGTTGCAACGTGGCAGCGCCGGTCGCACCCGCATCCTGAGCCCGGCGGGCTTTTGCGCGCAAGCGCTTTGAACCTTGCCATGCCCTCCGCCAGCAACCGTCTCATCACCGCAGTTTCAGTGCGTGCCGAAAATAGAAACACCCGCGCTTTGGGCTGCCTTGGCCAAACTGGCGTCCAGGGTTGCCAGCGGCAGACCGCTGCGCAAGGCAAGTTCTAGGTAAGCCGCGTCATACGCCGATAGCTTGTGGCGCCGCGCCAGGTGCAAGGTGTCACCCAGGGCGTGCGCAGCAGTGGCAGGGTCGGTCACGATGTTGAGCCGCCCCAGCAGGGCGATAAAGCGTTGCGAATCGGCTTGTGTCAACAGGCCTTTGGATTCCAGCTTGGCCACCACGTTGGACGCTTCTAGCGCCATCAGCGACGGCACGAGCGCCTGGGTTTCTTTGAGCGCAAGCAGGGTTGCAGTGGCGTAATCGACGCCCGCCGGCTGGGTATCTGGCGCCAGCCAAAGCAGCGCAACCGAGGCATCCAGAACAAAACTCATGACCTTCCTTCGTTCAAAAGTGCCTTGAGATCAAGGCCGCCCACGGGCTTGCGCGCCTGCATGAAGGCCAGCAGGGCGTCAACAGCTTCCACTGCGTCTGCGCTTTGAGAGCTTTGCGCAGGCACCAAGTCGGCTACGGCCTCGCCGCGCAAGGTGATGGTGTAGCGTTTGCCGCTCTGGACGCCGCGCAGCAGCTCTGGCAACTTGGTTTTGGCCTCATAGGAGCCGACTTCAATGTGCATGGTGCTTTCCCTTTTTAAGTAGACCAGTATATAGACCAGTCGTAAAAACCCATGCGGCAAAAGGCTGCGCGAGAGCGGGGACCTACGCGCCCTCGCTGAAGGCGTTGAGCCTGCGTACACTGCGCCGCTTTGCCGCATCCACCCCCATGCCCCCCATTTTTTCCCCCGAGCTGTTAGAAATGCTCGGCCTAGGCGCCGCTCTCGGTTTTTTGGGCGGCTTGTTTGGCATTGGCGGCGGCATCATCGTGATTCCGCTCTTGGTGCTGGGCTTTGGCCTGGACCAGGCGGTGGCCCAAGGCACCGCCTTGGTGATGATGGTGCCCAACTTGCTGATCGGCTGGTGGCGCTACCACCAGCGCCACCCGGTGGCCCTGAAGACTGCGCTACAGATTGGGGTGCTGGCCTGCACCACCACCTGGTTGGTCGCCCACTTGGCAACGCGCCTGCCCTCGGACCTGATGCGCACGGTGTTCAGCGTGTTTTTGCTGGGGGTGGCGCTGCGCATGCTGCGGCCAGCGCCCGCAAGCCCCGGCGCTTCGCACGAGCCGCCGCGCGACCTGCGTTACATGCCGCTGGTGGGCGTGCTGGGCGGCAGCTGCATGGGCTTGCTGGGCGTGGGCGGCGGGCTGGTGGCCACGCCGGTGTTTACCGGCTGGTTTGGCCAGCGGCAAACCGTGGCCCAAAGCCTGTCTTTGGCCTTGGTGGCGCCCAGTTCCATCATTGCGCTGCTGACCTACAGCGGCGCGCACCGGGTGGATTGGGCGCTGGGCCTGCCGCTGGCTGCCGGTGGCCTATTCACCGTGTCGGCCGGGGCGGCGCTGGCCCACCGCTTGCCAGAGCGGCGCATGTGCGTGGCTTTTGCTTGCATGGTGCTGTGCACGGCGGTGTGGATGTTGGTCAAGCAGCTGGTGTTCAAATAAGGCAATGCCGTAGTGGTGGGCGCGCCACCCCGCAAACGCCTGACCGAAACTTGTGAATGGCAACCGATTCTGGAAAACGATATGCAACACGAATTCGCAGTAGACGGCATCGAGGTGCTGGTGGAGGGCCAAGGCCCGCGCACCGTGGTCATGGTGCACGGCTGGCCCGACACCTACCGCGTGTGGGACGCGCAAGTGGCGGCGCTGCAAGCGCAGTACCGCTGCGTGCGCTTTACCTTGCCGGGCTTTGACATTGCCAAGCCGCGCCGGGCGTATTCGCTCGACGAGATGGTGGCCACGCTGCTGCACATCGTGGACCAGGTGTCGCCCAACGCGAAGGTGACGCTGCTGCTGCACGACTGGGGCTGTGTGTTTGGCTACCAGTTTTATATGTGCCACCCCGAGCGGGTGGACTGCATTGTGGGTGTGGACATTGGCGACGCCGAGTCGCCGCAGTACCAGCAATCGCTGGGCACGGCGGGCAAGCTGATGGTGGCTACTTACCAAGGCTGGTTGGCCATTGCCTGGAAGCTCGGTGGCCGCTTGGGCGACGCGCTGACGCGCGGCATGGCAACCGCGCTCAAAGTGCCGTCGCCACGCCAGTACATCAGCGCGGCGATGAACTTTCCGTACTACATTTTTTGGACCGGCTCGTATGGTTCTTACCGGCACCGTCGGCCCTTTGTGCCGCAGTGCCCCATGTTGTTTGTCTATGGCACGCAAAAGCCCTTTATGTTCCATTCGCCGCAATGGGCGCAGGCGCTGAACGCCAAGCCGGGCAGCCAGGTGCTGGCGCTCGATACCGACCACTGGCCCATGCTGCGCCAGCCGCAAGAGTTCAACCAGGCCTTGATGCAGTGGCTGGCCGCGCCTGGGGCGCAAGCCAGCCCGCAGGGGCACAGCCAAGCGGTGTGACATCGTGTAGCCTCACGCTCCTGAATTTAAGAAAGAACACCCATGTCTGACGCCACCCCCACCCCCACCTCTGCCTCCTACATCCCACCAAAAATCTGGACTTGGAACAAAGCCAACGGCGGGCGTTTTGCCAACATCAACCGCCCGGTGGCCGGCGCCACGCACGACAAAGAGCTGCCGCGCGGCAAGCACCCGCTGCAGCTTTATTCGCTGGGCACGCCTAATGGGGTCAAGGTCACGGTGATGCTCGAAGAGCTGCTGGCGCTGGGCCACACCGGTGCCGAATACGACGCCTGGCTGGTCCGCATCAACGAGGGCGAGCAGTTCTCCAGCGGCTTTGTGGCGGCCAACCCCAACTCTAAAATTCCGGCCTTGTGGGACTACAGCGGCGAGGTGCCGCAGCGGGTGTTTGAGTCGGGCGCGATTTTGTTGTACCTGGCGGAAAAATTTGGCACCTTTTTGCCCACCGACTTGGCCACGCGCACCGAGTGCCTGTCGTGGCTGTTTTGGCAAATGGGCAGCGCGCCCTACCTGGGCGGCGGCTTTGGCCACTTTTATGCCTATGCGCCCCTCAAAATCGAATACGCCATTGACCGCTTTGCCATGGAGGTCAAACGCGAACTTGATGTGCTCAACCGCCGCTTGGCGGAAAGCCGCTTTATCGCCGGGGACGAGTACACGATTGCCGACATCGCCATCTGGCCCTGGTACGGCGGCATGGTCAAGGGCCAGATGTACGAGGGCGGCGAGTTTTTGCAGGTGCAGGAATACACCCACGTCATTCGCTGGGCCGACGAAGTCGCCAAACGCCCGGCAGTGCGCCGGGGCCGCATGGTCAACCGCGTGATAGGGCCGCCAGGAACCCAGTTGCACGAGCGCCATGACGCCAGCGACTTTGACACCCGCACCCAAGACAAGCTGCAAGCGCCCAAGGCCTGATCGGCGGGGGTCTTGTGGCGCGGGCGGGCTTTAGGCTGCGGCCTGGTCCGCGTCTTTTAACACCCCGGCCAGGTAGTCCATCAGCACGCCCACCCGGTGCGGTATATAGCGGTTGCTGGGCAGCACGGCGTAAATGCCCAGCGGTGGCGACGCAAAGTCTTGCAGTATCTCCACCACCTCTTGGCGCGCGATAAACGGGTCGGCCAAAAAGTCGGGTTGCAGCGCAATGCCCATGCCCTGGGCGGTGGCTTGCAGCAGCGCCACGCCGTTGTTAGCCGTCAGCCGCCCGCGCACCGCAAACTGCTGCACCTGCCCATTCACCCCACTCACCCCACCCGCTCCGCCCATCCCACCAGTCGCATCAGCCACGCTGTAGGGCCACGTGGCGGTGTTGCTGCTCATGGAATACACCAGGCACTCGTGGTGCTGCAACTGCGCGGGGTGCTTGGGCTGCCCGTGCAAGGCCAGGTAGGTGGGCGCGGCCACGGTGAGCAAGCGGCACGAACCCAGCTGGCGCAAGATGTCGCCGGGCTGCAGGTTGGCGGTGATGCGGATGGCCAGGTCAATGCCTTCTTCAACCAGGTTGGAGCGCTGGTCCGAAAAGTTGAGCAGCAGCTCCACGTGCGGCTGCGCATTGGCAAAGTCCAGCAAAGCGGGCATAAGACGTTGTAAGCCAAAGCTGTGCGGCAGCGCCAGGCGGATGCGGCCCCGGGGCACAGCGTTTTCCTCGGTGAGGCTGGACTCGGCGGCGTCCACCATGTTCAAGATGACGCGGCACTTTTCCAGGTAGGCGGACCCTGCGGCGGTGAGGGTGAGGCTGCGCGTGCTGCGGGTGATGAGCTTGGCCGCCAGGTGCGTTTCTAGCGCGGCAATCTGGCGCGTCACCGCCGAGCGGGCCACCTGCAACTGGTCCGCCACGGCGGTAAAGCTGCCGGCCTGCGCTACGCGCACAAAGGTTTGCATGGCATCGAGTTTGTCCATTGTTGCGAATTGTGCAACAAGTATTTGTGAATTAGCACCTTTTTCTTTTGCTTTATGCGCCCTACAGTCCAACCCATCGAAAGACCACCCACCATGCAAACCGCCCGCAACGTTCTTTTTGTGCCCCACGGCGCACCCACTTTTGCCCTGCACCCCGGTGCGGCCGGTGCGGCCATGGCGCAGTTGGCGCAGGGCTTGGTCACGCCGCGCGCCATTGTGGTGGTCAGCCCGCACTGGGACACTGCGGTGCCCACCGTGGGCACGGCCACCCAGTTAGAGACCATCCACGACTTTGGTGGCTTCGATTCCCGCTTGTACGACCTGCGCTACCCCGCCACTGGCTGCCCCGAGGCCGCCCAGCAGGTGGTGGTGGCCCTGCAAACCCACGGCTTTGCGGTGCAGCAAGACGCCCAGCGCGGCCTGGACCACGGCGCTTGGATTCCCTTGCGCCAGATGTTTCCCGACGCGGACATTCCGGTCGTCCCGCTGTCGGTGCAAAGCCACGCCGGCCCCGCGCACGCCTACCGCATAGGCCAGGCGCTGGCGGCGCTGGCGCAAGACAACATTTTGATCGTCGCCTCGGGCAACATCACCCACAACCTGCGCGACTACCAAACCGCGCGCATGGCCGGGGGCCAAACGCTGGCCTATGTGCAAGACTTTGCCGACTGGGTGCACCAGCACATGGTGGCCAAGGACACCCCCGCCTTGCTCAACTACCGCCAGGCCAGCGCCAGCGGCGCGCGCGCCCACCCCAGCGAAGAGCATTTGTTACCCTTGTTCACGGCGCTGGGTGCCGCAGGCCCTCAAGCGCAGCCGCAGGCCTTTTACCGAGGTACCAGCGACTACGTGATTGCCATGGACGGCTATTCTTTTCACTAACCTTGACGTGAAGCACCAAGCTATGACCACCCCCTACACCTCCACAGCCAAAGGCTTTCACTGGGTCATGGCGCTTCTGATTTTTGGAATGCTGGCCCTGGGCTTTTACATGGCTGACTTGCCACTTTCACCGCAAAAACTGCAGCTCTATTCGTGGCACAAGTGGGCGGGGGTGACGGTGTTTTTTCTGGTTTGGCTGCGCCTCTTGTGGCGCTTGACGCACCGACCGCCAGCGCATCCGCCGGGCATGGCCAAGCTGCAGCAGGGTGCAGCGCATGCCGGCCACTTTGCGCTGTACGTGTTGATGATCGGCATCCCCGTAAGTGGCTGGCTGATGAGTTCCGCCAAGGGTTTCCAAACGGTGTGGTTTGGCGTGCTGCCCTTGCCCGACCTGCTGGGGCGCGACAAGGTGCTGGGCCAACAACTCGCCGACTTGCATTCGGCACTTAACATTGGGTTCTTGGTGCTGATTGGCGTTCATTTGGCTGCCGCAGTGCTGCACCACCTGCTCTACAAAGACGACGTCTTGCGCCGCATGCTCCCCGGGCGCTCACCAACAAACACTTAAAGAACGCGCCATGTCCCACTTTTTCAAAATTTGCTACCCGCCCGTCCTGGCCTTGGCCACCACTTTTGCGCTGGCCGCCAGTGCACACGCCGCGCCCTACCAAGCGGTGCAAATGGACAAAAGCCGTGTAGGTTTTAGTTTTAAACAAATGGGCGTCAGCGTGGACGGGCGCTTTGCCAAGTTCACTCCCCAAATCAGCTTTGACCCGGCCAAGCCCGAGCAAACCAAGGCCAGCATCGAGATCGACCTCGCCAGCATAGACACCGGCTCGGACGAGGCAGACCAAGAAGTGGTGGGCAAGTCCTGGTTCAACACCAGCGCCTTTCCCAAGGCGCTGTTTGTGGCCAAACAGGTCAAGCAAACCGCGCCCAATGTGTACGAGGTGCTGGGCACGCTCACCATCAAAGGCCGCGCCCGCGACATCAAAGTCGCCATGAAGCACACCCCGCAGGGCGCACAAGGCCTGCTGAGCGGCAGCTTCACCCTGCAACGCGCCGACTACGCCATTGGCGAAGGCATGTGGTCCAAATTCGATGTCGTGGCCAATGACATCCAAGTCAGTTTCCAACTCACCGCCATCGCTGGCAAATAACATTTCACTTTTTTCAACTGGAGTATTTTTATGACGTCTTTCAAACACCTCAGCGCCGCGTTGGCCTTGGCTACCCTGGCTGCGGGCTCTGCCCTAGCCGCTCCCTTGACCTACACCGTGGACAGCTCGCACACCTATCCGCGCTTTTCTTACTCGCACCTCGGCTATTCCACCCAGCTCAGCAGCTTTGGCAAGACCACCGGCAGCGTAGTGCTTGACGCCCAGGCCAAGACCGGATCGGTGGAAATCGTGATTGACACCACCACCGTCAACACGGGCTCGGTGGACTTTAACGGGCACATCCAGGGTGAAGATTTCTTGGACACCGCCAAGTTCCCCAAAGCCACCTTCAAGTCCACCAAAGTGGTGTTTGAAGGCGATAAGCCCGCATCCATCGAAGGCCAGCTCACCATCAAAGGCGTGACCAAGCCGGTGACGCTGACGGTAACCTCGTTCCAGGCTGCCAACCACCCGATGATGAAAGTGCCCGCTCTGGGCGCCAATGCCTTTGTCAACATCAAACGCAGCGAATTCAATGCCGGTAAATACGCCCCGTTCGTGGGTGACGACGTGCGCATCGACATCGCTATCGAAGCCCAGGCAAAGTAAAACGCTTTTCGCCGCAACAAAAAAGGGCCCGTGGGGGCCCTTTTTTTTGATGGGTGGGCAGTCAGGCGAATGCGGGCGCGGCGGCAAGCCGTGGAGCGAGCTTCCCTACTTCCGCTAGCTGGGCCGTCAGGCCTGCCGCTTGAGCCGCAATGTCCAATGAGCGCAGGCGCTTGGGCGTGTCAAACACATCGCACACCAGCAGCAGCTCATCGGCCCCGGTGGCGGTGGCCAGGTGCTGCAAGCCCTCGCGCACCGTGTCAGGCCCACCCACCACGGCGGCGCCCAAAAAGTCGGCAATCGCCGCGCGCTCTTGCGGGCTGCACTGGCGCAGTTGCCGGGACGCAAACATTTACCTACGCCTGGCAGCACCAGCATGCCCAGTAACCGGGGGGCGCCGTGATGGCAGGGGTAGCAACAGGTTTGCTCAGATGACACGCTCAGACGTGCCGGCTCGGGCGTGTGTGCCAACGAAGAAATGGCGCATGGGAAGAACGAAAACGCTACAGAAATCCGCTTGCATCAGGCCATAAGACGGAGCTACCGCCTATCCCCAGTCAAAGCGTTGCATCCACTGGGCCATAATTTGCGTAACGCCTGAGGGCTTGGAGATTACAAACCCCTATGCACCCTTCCACCCAGCATGCCGCCCTAACCCGGCGGTTCAGTCCAACATGGTTTATCTGCCGCAATTGCATTCTTGGCTTCTGCCTGCGCTTTGTGGGCGGCAGATAAACGCTGATTGTTAGGCGTCTTACTGACACTACCCTACTCTCATGGATGCCCAAAACGTCGAAGGAAAATGGCTTACTGATCTGAATGCCGACCTATCCGGCAGTGACAGATCCTGTGCAGTTCTCGCTGGGGCCGTTCTGGACGATCGACTGTGTCAAGTGCTCGCCGCGTATCTACTCCCATCAGATAGAAAAGGTGAAGATAGGCTTTTAGGTCGTGGTGGAGCCGTAGAAACATTCGCTGCACGAATTGAACTGGCAAGACGTTTGAATTTGCTGAGCCCACCAATGACGAAGCTACTTGGCTGGGTTCGTGAAATACGTAACGACGCCGCGCACAATGTCGATTTCTCTTTCGAGAGTGACTCAATACGAAACAAGGTGGAGAACATCGTTTCCACGCTTGCACTAAGGGAAAAGTCACCGCACTTCCTAACGACACCATATATCGGCGCGAAGGGGCATTTCGTGGCATCGACAGTACTATTGGTCGGGTTTCTGCAAATAGAAGCCGCTGAAACACGTCGCACATCACACCAGCCTATGAGTGTTATCGAGAACTTCACTATCGCCGCGCGAGTGTGGCCTAACGAATAACGATAGGTCGCGCGCAGCCACGACCTGATCCGTTTGTTGGACGAGCCTGGCTCTATGCGCTGCGTTGGCCCTCCTGGAAACATCTCGTGAATCCTGCCTGTGCGATGCGCCTTGTCGTGGCGCATGCGGGCTGGCGCCGGCGCGTCGGGTGCCATGGCGGCACCAAGATTGACAGGCAGTTGTGCTGCATGGCTGTCTTTGGCCGAGCCCCTGCACAGCACCCGTGGCGCACCGTTGTGCTGTCGCCCAATGCACCCCGCATTGCTTTCTAGATCGTCTTGGCTGCTTTGCCGCGCATTCCCCGGCTTAGGCCCCCACCTTTCACCCACCAACGCCAGCCATCACGCGGTGGCATCCATCAACTCCAAGCTTGCGCTGGCTTGGCAACGCACGGCCTGCGCCGCAATGTCCAATGAGCGCAGGCGCTTGGGCGTGTCAAACACATCGCAGACCAGCAGCAGCTCATCGGCTCCGGTGGCGGCGGCCAGGTGCTGCAAGCCCTCGCGCACCGTGTCAGGCCCGCCCACCACGGCTGCGCCCAAAAAGTCGGCAATCGCCGCGCGCTCTTGCGGGCTGCACTGGCGCAGAAAGTCGGGCACCGGCGCCTGCAAACGCCGCCGGTCGCCGCGCAAAATGCCCAGCACGCGCTGGTAGACGCTGCTGGCCAAAAAGTCGGCCTCCTCGTCCGTGGGCGCGGCCACCAGGGGCACGCCAATGGCCACATAGGGCTGGGCCAGGTGCTCGGAGGGCTGGAACAACTGGCGGTACAGGTCCACCGCCTGCATCACGAGGCGCGGCGCAAAGTGCGATGCAAAGGCGTAGGGCAGGCCGCGCTGCGCCGCCAACTGCGCCGAATACAGGCTAGACCCCAGCAGCCATATCGGCACCTGGGTGCCAGCGCCCGGCATGGCGACAATGCGCTGGCCACTCTGCGCGGGGGCGAGCAAGCGCTGCAGCTCGGCCACGTCGCGCGGAAAGTCGGCCTCGGTCTCCGTGCGGTCGCGGCGCAGGGCGCGCATGGTGGGCTGGTCGGTACCGGGCGCGCGGCCCAGGCCCAGGTCAATGCGGTTGGGGTACAGCTCGGCCAGCGTGCCAAAGGCCTCTGCCACCACCAGTGGCGCATGGTTGGGCAGCATGATGCCGCCCGACCCCACCCGTATGCGCTGCGTGCCCCCGGCCAAATAGCCCACCAGCACGGCGGTGGCCGAGCTGGCAATGCC
>JARXAU010000020.1 GCA_029865675.1 Rhodoferax sp. | reverse complement strand
TGGTGCCGCACCTCGGGGCGGCGTGACAGCTGCTGCCGTAATAGCCCTCGCGCCAGCGTCGCCGGGTGGCGAATCCTTCAGCGCACTGGTCGATTTTTCTAACCCGCTAGACCCTGCGGCGCCGCGCCTGCGCCACGCCTTCGGCGCGCCGCTGCTGCACTTGCAGGCCGACACCCTGGACGCGGTGCGCGGCGTGCTCGAAGCGGTGCAAGCCCACGCGGATGCGGGGCGCTGGTGCGTGGGTTATTTGGCCTACGAAGCGGCACCGGCCTTTGACCCCGCCTTCGTGGTGCATGCCGCGCGCGGGCCGCTGGCCTGGTTTGCGGTTTACGACCAGGCCTTGCCCTGGCCGGAAGACCCCCTGAAAGACAGCCCACCGACCGAAGCCTCTATCGCCTGGCAGCCGCTGATGCCGCGCGAGCACTTCGACGCCGCCATCGCCAAACTGCACCAGGCCATTGGCGTGGGCGAGATGTACCAGGTCAACTTCACCACCCAGATGCAAGGCGCCTTGACCGCAACGCCCGGTGCGTCAGACGCGCAGACCGCGCTGGCCTTATTCGCCGCCCTGCAGCGCGCCCAGCCCGGCGGTTACGCGGCCTATCTGGATACGGGGGCGCACGGGCAGGTGATGTCGGTGTCGCCCGAGCTGTTTTTTGACTGGCGCGCAGGCCACTTGCTGGCCCGCCCCATGAAGGGCACAGCCCGCCGGGGCCACAACCCGCACGAAGACGCCGCCCTGGCCCAGGGCTTGCGCAGCTCGCCCAAAGAGCGCTCAGAAAACGTGATGATCGTGGACCTGCTGCGCAACGACATGTCGCGCGTGGCCCAGCCTTTTAGCGTGCAAGTGCCGCGCCTGTTTCACACCGAGGCGCTGCCCACCGTGTGGCAAATGACCTCGGACGTGCAGGCCCGCACGCGCGCTGGCACCAGTTTGTATGCGGTGTTTGAGGCGCTGTTTCCGTGTGGATCGGTCACCGGCGCGCCCAAGGTGCAGGCCATGCACATGATTCGCCAGCTAGAGCCGCAAGCCCGCGGCGTGTACTGCGGTGCCTTGGGCGTGGTGCAGCCCGGCGGCACCGCCACCTTTAACGTGCCGATTCGCACCCTTACGCTGCAAGGCGCGCAGGCACGCTGCGGCATTGGCAGCGGCATCACCTTTGACGCGCAGCCCGAAGGCGAGTGGCAGGAATGGGCCTACAAACAGGCTTTTGTGCAGCGCGCCAGCCAAGCGTTTTCGATATTGGAGACGCTGGCGCTGGAGGACGGCGCCTTTCGCCACCTGGCGCAACACTTGGCGCGCATGCAGGCTTCAGCCGCCCACTTCGGCACGCCCTGGCACGCCCAGCGCCTGCACGATAGCGTGCAAGCCACCGCCGCTGCCCATCCAGGCGGCTTGTGGCGCGTGCGCTTGCTGCTGGACGCGCGCGGCAATCCGCAAACCCAAGCCTTTGCGCTGCCCCCGAGCCCGGCGCGGGTGCGCCTGCAATTGGCCGACCGCCCGCTGTTGGAGGCGCACAGCGAATTTGTGCGCTTCAAAACCACCCGCCGCGCCCACTACGACGCCTTCACTCCCACCGAACCCGCCGTGTTTGACACCGTGCTGTGGAACCCGCAAGGCGAAATCACCGAATGCACGCGGGGCAATGTGGCGTTTTTGCTAGATGGCCGCTGGGTGACGCCGCCGCTGGCCTGCGGCCTGCTGCCCGGTGTGGGCCGCGCCCAGGCCTTGGCCAGTGGCCGCGTGGTGGAGGCCGTGGTGCGGCTGCAAGACTTGCCGCGTGTGGCTGACGTGGCGTTTGTGAATAGTTTGCGGGGGTGGGTGGGGGCGGATTGGAGCCTGCCAATCCGTTCCTAGTTCGCGTTGTGGGTTCGGATCTGCCTAAAATGACCTCCTGTAGTCACAAGGAAAACCCCAATGGAAACCGTACAAATTCGCGAAGCCAAGGCCAGCTTTTCTGCGCTGGTGGCCGCAGCAGAAAAGGGACAGCCCACATTGGTGAGCCGCCACGGGCAACCGTGCGCCATGATCGTGCCGGTGGCCGACGGAGCGCGCCTCTATCCGCTGGAGATGCCCAACCTGGCCAACTACCTGTTGTCAACGCCAGAGCCGCTGCTCACCCAGCGCGACGCCACGCCGCTGCGGGGTGTGGACTTTGCTTAAGGGTTACTTGCTCGACACCAGTGTGGTGTCCGTACTTGCGCTTGGGCGAGAAGCCTTTGTGCCTAGCCCCCTTGCCGCATGGCTGCAAGCGCACCACCAGCAGATGTATCTGCCGTGCATTGCCGTTGCCGAATTGGCGCAAGGGATTGGCAAGTTGCGCCGCGCAGGCGGTATGGAGCGGGCAGACCGCCTGGACCGCTGGTTAGACGGCCTGCTCAGCACCTATGCCGACCGTATCTTGCCGCTGGACGCCCAGGCCGCGCGGCTCGCTGGGGTGATGTCTGACGCTGCCATTGCCCAGGGCCGCCACCCCGGCTTCGCAGACGTGGCAACAGCGGCGCTGGCGCAAAACGCGGGGCTGCTATTGCTCACCTGCAATACCAAACACTTTGAGCCGCTGGGTGTGGCCTGTGCGGACCCCTTGGTCCAACTGCCACCGTGATAGTTGCCGCGCGGCGAGGGTAATCGTGGGCATGGACGACCTGTCGTTTGGCGCCGAACCGGCGTTTGTCAATAGCTTGCGGGGGTGGTTGGCGGTGGATTGGTATCCACCATTCCCCGCGCCGTAAGCTGCAGCACCCGATCCGCCCGCTCGGTGGCAGCAAGAGAGTGGGTCACCAGTACCAGAGATGCCCCGTGCAGCCGGGTTTGTGCCACCAGGGCGTCCATCACTATCGTCGCGGTGGTCGGGTCCAGGTTGCCAGTGGGCTCGTCGGCCAATAGCAAGCTGGGGTGGTGAATCAGCGCGCGGGCGATGGCCACGCGTTGTAACTGCCCGCCGCTAAGCTGCTGCGGCAAGCGCGTGCCCAAGGTTCCCAGGCCCACGGACTCCAGCATGGCTTGCACCCGCGCCGGGTCGGGCGTGCCCAGCAGCAGCAAGGGCAGGGCGACGTTTTGCGCCACGTCCAGGTGGGGCAGCACATGAAAGGCCTGGAACACAAAGCCGATCTTTTCGCGGCGCAGGCGGGCGCGGGCGTCGCCGTCCAGGGCGCCTATGTCCACGCCGTCCAGGTGCACGCTGCCGCTGTCCCAGTGGTCCAGGCCGGCCATGCAATTGAGCAGCGTCGATTTGCCCACGCCCGATTCGCCCATGATGGCGACAAACTCGCCCGGCGCCACGGTGAGCGACACGTCGGTAAACACGGGGCTTGCGCCATAGTGTTTGGACAAATGGCTGAGTTGCAGGCCGGGGGGGTGAACACTCATGCACGATGCTCCATCAGTGTGCGAACCGCGCGCAGCACCTGCGCCAGCGCGTCGGGCGCGTCGCAGGCTATCACCTGGCGCGCGGGCATGGAGCGCAGCCAGGTGATTTGGCGCTTGGCGAGTTGGCGGGTGGCAAAAATGCCTTTGTCGCGCAGCTCAGTCATCGGCGACACGCCGTCCAAAGCCTCCCACACCTGGCGGTAGCCCACGCAGCGCATGGATGGCAGATCTGGGTGCAGGTCGCCGCGCGCGCGCAGGGCTTGGACCTCGTCTACCAAGCCTTGTTCTAGCATCTGGTCAAAGCGCTGGGCGATGCGCGTGTGCAGCCAGGCTCGGTCTTGCGGCTCCAGCGCTATCAGCGGAGCGCCGGGCGCGGTTGAATCCCCGGCATTGGTGCGCGCATGAAAGTGCGACAAGGGCAGGCCTGAGAGGCGGTACACCTCCAGCGCGCGTTGGATGCGCTGGCTGTCCGCCGGTGCCAGGCGCGCGGCGGTGGTGGGGTCCACCTGCGCCAGTTGCGCGTGCATGGCGGGCCAGCCCAGGTGCTGGGCTTCAAGCTCAATCTGCGCGCGCACCTCGGCGTTGGCGGCGGGCATGGGGTCTATGCCGTCGGCCAGCGCCTTGAAATACAGCATGGTGCCGCCCACCAGCAGGGGCAGCTTGCCGCGCGCGCTGATGTCGGTGATGAGCGCTTGTGCGTCTTTGACGAATTCTGCGGCGCTATAGGCCTGCAAGGGGTCGCGGATGTTGATCAGGTGGTGCGGCACCGCAGCCAGCTCGGTTGCGCTGGGTTTGGCCGTGCCGATTTTCATACCCCGGTAGACCAGCGCCGAGTCCACGCTGATGATCTCGCAGGCGTGTTCTTGGGCAATGGCCAGGGCGGCGGCGGTTTTGCCTGCGGCGGTGGGGCCGGCTAGCTGGATGTGAAAAGGCAGTGGGTGGGCCATGGTCAGGCCAGTGCCTTTTCCTGAGCGGTGGGGGTATCGTTCAAGTGGGCGCGCGCCACCTGCCGCAGCAGCAACAACAAGCCGCTTCCGCCCACCGTAAGGCCAAACACCAAGGCCAACCAAAACCCGGCGGACTGCATGGCCTGCGTCGGGTAGCCGGGCAGAGCGGCAAGCCAGGCAGGTGCCCATTCGGGCGAGATGCCCAGCAAGTAACCCAATGGCAAGGACACCACCCAAAAAGCCACCATTTGCACCCACATGGGCGCGCGCGTGATTTTGTAGCCGCGAATGGCGCCGGCGGTGACCACCTGCGCCGCGTCGGAGAGCTGAAACACCGCTGCCAGCAGCAGCAGCTGCGCAGCCAGGGTTACTACGGCAGGGTCGGCGGTGTACAGGCTAGCAATCGGTGTGCGCAGCAGGGCAATACCTGCTGCCGACAACACCGCAAACCCCAGCCCCGAGCCTACGCCTACCCAGGCGCGAAAGCGCGCCTCTTCAGGCCGGCCTGCGCCCAGCGCCTGCCCCACGCGGGTGAGCACTGCCACTCCCAGACTCAGCGGCACCATAAAAATCAGCGAGGTGAAATTCAGTGCAATCTGGTGCGCTGCCACTTGCTCGCTGCCAAAACGTGCCACCAGCAGCGCAATCATGGCGAAGGCGCTGGTCTCAGCGAAATAGGTCACGCCGATGGGCAAGCCCATTTTGAGCAGGGTTCTCATTTGCGGCAAATGCGGCCATTCCCAGTGGGCAAAGGGCCAAGTGCTGGCGAATGCGGGGCTGCGCCACATCCACCACAGCAGCCCGCCGAGATTGACCCAGACGCAAATCAGCGTGGACCAGGCGCAACCGAGTCCGCCTTGGGGCGCAAACCCCCAGTGGCCGAACACCAGCAGCCAATTGATAAAGATGTTGCAGGCCAGCGCAAGTAACGCCACCACCATCATGGGCTTGGTCTGGCCCAGGCTGGCGCTATAGCCATAAAGCACGCGGTAGGCGGAAAACGCGGGCAGCGCGAAGCTCGTGATCTGCACAAAACCCACAGCTACATCGCGGGTTAAGGGTTCGAGCGCCATGTGCTCAAAAAGCTGTGCACTGGCTTGCATCAGCAGCGCGGCCAGCAGCCCCAAGAACAGCGACTTCCAAAGCGCCTGGCGCACCACATGGGGAATACGGTCCAACTCCCGTGCGCCCACGTGGTGGGCCACCACGGGGTTGACCGCCATCATGATGCCCATCAAGGTGATGATGACCATGTTCCAGACGGATACGCCCAAAGCAACACCCGCCAGGTCTTGCGCCGAAGCGTGGCCGGCCATAGCCACGTCGGCCACCGACATGCCGACATTGGCCAGCTGTCCTACGATGATGGGCCAGGCCAGGCGCCAAAGGGCGGCGGTTTCCCTGCGCAGCGGCCCGGGTTCTGGTGGTACGGGGCGGATTCGCGGGATAGTTTGCATTCAGCGGGGATTCTACGAGTGCCGCTTTGTTTTCTTTTTGCAAGTCCGACGCTTGGACCTCATGGTGAAAAAACACGCATTAGCGATGCGCAGGCCCAGTTGCAAGCAATTCAAATAAGTATTCCAAAATAGTACGCTTATATAGTAAAAAACAGTGTATTTAATCTGTTAAACGTTTAAAATAAAACATACGCAAGCCTATGACGATGATTGCAAAAACGTTGCAGTGAAGCGCTGAAGGTCGGATGGGCTGCGCGAAGGAGTTTTGTCTACGTGCTCTCGCGTTTTTATTACGGAACTGTAATTTTCTTAGGTGTTGCTAATTAATTTGATCACCTTTTCATTTTAATTTACTAATAATTTTATTGGTATATATTTTAAAAATAAAATCTATTAAAAATAAATAAAATTTATGGTAATAACTGAGACTGCATCCAATACTCGACTGATGGCGTTCAGGACATTGATTCACGAGAATCTACAAATTGAATCCACGTTGATTCCCCTGGATATCTTGTTGCTGGTTCTGGACAGCGATGGGGTTCGCAATGTCACCATCAAGTTGTTGCTATCAGGATTGACCCACTCTCAAACCGGTGTGCGTTACCACCTTAAGCGGATGATTGCGCAGGACTGGTTGGTATTGAGCAAAGGCGAGCTTGACAAGCGCAACACCTTTGTAACCTTGACGCCCCGCGCTCGTATTGCTTTGGCAAAGGTCGAGAGCGAACTGAGTCTCACCTGTAAGAACCCGGTAAGCCCGTCCACCGTTTGAGCCCCTGGCATCGCCAGCGTTCTTCCGCCACCCGCCGCATGTCCCTGGTCGCCAGATTTGCTTGACACCTTGGGCACCAAGGTTGGCGTTTCGGTGCCTTTTATCGTCCCCGCAGAAAGAGTTTGTCCAGATCGGTGACCGAGATTTGCCGCCAAGTGGGGCGACCGTGGTTGCACTGGTCGCTGCGCTCGGTGTGTTCCATATCGCGCAGCAGGGCATTCATTTCATCAATGCCCAGGCGGCGGTTGGCGCGCACCGCGCCGTGGCAGGCCATGGTGGCCAGCAGCTCATTGTGGGCGCGCTGCACCACGGTGCTGGCGGCGTGCTGCTCCAGCTCAGCCAGCACGCTACGGGCCAGTTCTACGGCGTCGCCCTGGGCCAGGGTGGTGGGCACGGCGCGCACGGCCAGGGTGCTGGGCGAAAACGCGCTGATCTCCAGGCCTAGGGCTTCTAAGGTTTCGACGTGTGCCTCCGCTGTGGCGGCTTCTGCGGGTGTGCAGGCAAAAGTGGCTGGAATTAGCAGTGGCTGGCGGCTGATGCGGGGGCTGCCACTGTCGCCCTGCGCAGCCCATTGGTTTTTCAGGCGCTCGTAAACGATGCGCTCGTGCGCGGCATGCATGTCCACCACGATCAGGCCCTTGGCGTTCTCGGCCAGGATGTAAATGCCTTGCAGCTGCGCCAGGGCGCGGCCCAAGGGCCAATCGCCTTGCGGCGCTGCGGCGGAGTCAAGCGTTTGGGCGGGGCTTGGAGCACTTGGTGGCGCAAGCGCCCCCGCCGGCGCCTGCCACAGGGCGGCCAGATTGCCCACGCGCTGGCCCGGCAGCGCCTCTTGCGCATGAAAAGCCATCGGGCTTTGGCTGGAGTACAGCGCGCTACCCGACCGACCAGGCGCGGGCTGCAGGGTCTGGGTCCAGCGCGGGGCCAAGGTGCTTGCGCCCTCGGTGGTGGGCAGGTCATCGCCCTGCGCCAGGGCGGTTGCGTCTGTCGGGGCTTGCACTTGCGCGCGCGGCGCGGCCAGCGCGTCTTCGGTGGCGTGGCGCACCGCCTGGTGCACTTCGCGGCTGTCGCGAAAGCGCACCTCAATCTTGGTGGGGTGCACGTTCACGTCCACCCGCGTGGGGTCCATGTCCAGGTACAGCGCGTAAATGGGCTGGCGTTGGCCGTGCAGTACGTCCTCGTATGCGCTGCGCGCGGCGTGGGTGAGCACTTTGTCGCGCACAAAGCGGCCATTCACATAGCAAAACTGCTGGTCAGGCCGGGCGCGCGCCGCGTCGGGAATGCCCACGCGGCCCCAGACGCGCACCCGACGGCCCTCCAGGCCCGAGCCATCAGGCCGGTCGCCCGGGCTTTGCCAGTCCACGGCGATGGAGCGCGCCAAAAAGTCGGCCCCTAGCACGTCGGCCAGGCGCCGGTCCAGCGCGGCGAGTTGCTGCGCGCGCTGGGCCTCCAGTGCTTCGGGCGGCGCCGAAAAATCCAGATCGGTGCCACAGGCGCGCCACTGCTCCACCACTTTGCCCTCGTGCCAGATGGCAAAGCCCACGTCCGGGCGGGCCAGGGCGTGGCGGCGCACTGCCTCAATGCAATGCGCCAGCTCCGTGGCGTCGGTTTTCAGAAACTTGCGGCGCGCCGGGGTGCTGTAAAAAAGCTCTTTCACCTCGACCGTGGTGCCCGTGGCGCGCGCTACTGGGCGCAGTTCGCCAGTGCGGCCATCGAGCAAAAACGCCTCGGTCTGGCCGCTGGCGCGCGACAAAATGGCGCAGTCGGCAATCGAGTTGATGGCGGCCAGGGCCTCACCGCGAAAACCCATGGTGGCCACCGATTCGAGGTCTTGCAAATTGCCAATTTTGCTGGTGGCGTGGCGCTTGAAAGCGATGGGCAATTCACCGGGCAAGATGCCCATGCCGTCATCTTCCACCGCAATCAAGCGCACGCCGCCGGCCAGCAAGCGCACCGTCACCTGGCGCGCCCCGGCGTCCAGAGCGTTGTCCACCAGCTCGCGCACCACCGAGGCCGGCCGTTCCACCACCTCGCCTGCGGCAATTTGGCTGATCAGCGCGTCGGGCAGTTCACGGATCGGGCGGCGGGGGGGCGCAGTAGGAGAGGTCACCGGGGCATTTTAGGTGGGGCCGACCGAGATGCTGCACATTCCCGCGGTCTGATGGGGCCGCACAGAGCCCCATCCAAGTACCACTTACTGGCGGATGAGATGACGCACAAACAGCGCGGTCTGGTTCGGATTTTTTCCGATGAAGGTATAGCCACCCGGGCCAAGGCTGGGGTCTGGAATTAAGACGCCGGTAGACGAAGAGCCGGTGTCGAACCCAGTCTTTCCAGTCGGAGGGCAGGCGGCTCTAAAGTCGATTTTGATTGGCACGACAAATTTTGTGATTGCGCCATTGGCATCCACCACCTGAGAATTAGCGTCAATTTTGATATCACCGGTGGCGCAAAGTGTCACGGTTTTTCCGTCTGTGCTGGGTTCGGAGAAGCTGAACGTGGTTCTTGCGATGACCCAGTTGGCTTTTATCGTGTTCAGTTCTCGGTATGTGCCAGCCAGGCTCGTGTTTAGGGTGGGAGCGTCTGGCAAAGGGGTGGCCCGCATAGGCGTGTTGGACGACCCAACGGAGCCCGTTAACTGACGTGAGACCGCCGGATTGTCGAGTTTGAAAGAATAACCAGGAAGGTTTTCGGCGGTGCACGTGGCATAAGGTACCGTCAAAAAGGTGCAGCTTAGCAACGAGTTTACGGTGTAGTCTGCGGCTGCATCCGAACGTGAGACCAAGCCCGCAAAAGCGCGGGTGGTGGTGACGTTATTTACTGTGTTGGCAATGTAGCCCCATAGTTCTGCGGTATCCGAGATAGCGACAACTCCGCGCTCAGGGGATTGCAGGCTGCCGGTGGAGTAAACGCCGGCAATATTGGTTTTCTTCACCTCGGCCTCGAGGCTGAGCGGCACCGCTGATACCGCGTCCGACACCACCGCCCTCAATATGTAGGGCTCATCATCTGCGTCAACGGAAAAAGTAATCGTGTCGAGCGTAGGACTTGCAATCAGGGCTTGGCTTGCTTTTGGTTTGGAGTCAATAAACCACTGGTAGCTCAGTTTGTCGCCGTTGGCGTCTGTGCTGTTTGCAGCGGAGAAGGTAAGAGTGGACTTGAACTCGTTAAAAGTGAAAACGCCCGCCGCATGGGGAGCAACTTGTATTTTGTCTATATTGGTTTGCGCTTTGGACCGCGGAATGACGGTATCGGCCTCAGGTACTGTTTTCCGAGGAGTAGCTGCGCTTGCCTTTTCCCTTAGCTTTTCGAGGTAGGTTACGTCATTCAATTTCACCCCTACCTGGTCGGCCAGAGCGAGTCTCTCGGCGTTTACCTTTAAACCGTTGCCAAGCACGGCGTCACCATTGCTGAGCGCGGCGTCGTTGTCCAAAAAATGCAGCAACACACTCAGGTTTACCGTTTCGGTGCTGTAGGGATCGGTGTTTCCAAGAATAGAAAAATGGGTGATAGTGGTTGGGGTATAGGCGAGCGGGGTGTAGGTGCCGATTGTCTTGGTACCCACTTTGAACGTGACTGTTTCCCCCACACGGTACTTGAATGCGCCGTTCGCTGCGGTGGTGCCAGACAAATTGGCAGCGCTGTAGCTCAGGCCTTCTACGTAGGCTCCAGCCATGTAAATTCGGGTGGACTTATCTGGGTTGACAGTCTTTACGGTAGTTTCAGTAGAACCGCCGCCGCAGGCGACAAGCAGCAGCGATGCGGTCAGGCAAGCCAGAGAATAAAACTTTTGGATGGACATTCAATGCGAGGAAAAACAGCAGTAGGGTGCGCAAATGTAAAAACCAGGGCGGCACGCACACTAGCCCCAACGTTTTCCTCAGTATCGACTTAAAAAATGAATTATTTGTGAATTTCTATGCCTCGCAATGGAGAAGCAAGCCCTTTGAACCCTGTGTTGCAGCCTGGGTAGGCGCCCGAATCGCCGCCTGGCCGCCTCTCTGCCTTGCCACTCACTACAACAGCGCTCGCTTGATCTTCTTGTCCCAGGTGCGCACCAAAATCTGTTTTTCGCCCTCATAGGCTTCCAGGCGACCGGTGATGTGCCAGTGGGTGGCGCTGGCGCTCATGGCGGAATAGGTTTCGGTGCGGGTGACCCAGTCGCCGCGCGCGGTTTCCATGGACCAGTGGCATTCTTGAATGGCGGACAGCGGGTCGTGCGGCAGGATACGGTAGCTCTCGCGGCCCCGGCCCCAGGTGGTCAGGCCGTGCTCGGTGCTGGTGCTGCGGCCAAAGTCGTCTTCGATCGTCATGCGTCGCTCGCCGGTGGCTTGGTTAATGGTGACTTCGCGCTTGTTCCAGGGCTTGTCAATCGTCACTAGTTTTACCGCCGGTGCGACCTCTGCGGGGGCAAACTCTGGCGCTTTTTCGCCGCGAACCTTCAATCGTGTGGGGATGTCGATGTAGCTGGCGCCCGTGTGTACCGTCAGGTTCACTGGCTGGGGCGCGGGCCAGATCAGCGGCCAGTAGCTGGTGGATATGGATACGCGCAGCTGGTGGCCTTTGGGCACGTGGCAGGCCACGTCGTCGAGCTGTATTTGCACGGTATAGCGCTTGCCCGGCTCCAGCGCCTGCGGGTGTTCGTGGCTGGCGCTGCCGTGCAAGTGCGTCAGATTGGCTACCGCGTAGGTGAGGCGCGACACCGCGCCGCTGGGCCACACGCTGTTCAGGCGCACCGCCACATGGGCCACGGGCTGGTCCACGCTGAACTGCAGCGTCAGCACCGGCGCCCCCACCAGGTCAAAGCCTTTGGTCAAGAAGTCGGCGTCAAAGGTGAGCGAGCCCGCGTCGTCCTGGCGCTGGTCACCGGGAAATTCGGGGCCCATCCAGATGATGCAGTACTCGCCGCTGTCGGCGCCCGTGTGCTGGGGCGACTGGATGGTCTTTTTGGCTTTGCGCCCAGCCTCGGGCTGCAAGCCGCTGGCGTTGAGGTACAAGCGCTGGGTTGGGCTATTGGTGTCAGGCCACATCTGGTCGCTCACCCAGCGCCCGGGGACGTGGCTGATGCTCGCGCCCGGGGGCTGCACGTCCATGATGTAGGTGCGAAATGCCGGGTCGGCTTCCACGCCCGTGGGCAGGTCTTTGAGCCAGCGGTCCCACCAGCGCAGCGCTTCTTGCAAAAAGCCGATGCGCGGCTCAGGCACTGCAAAGTGCGGGTATTTGTGCGCCCAGGGGCCAATAATGCCTTTGACCGGTGCCTGGATGCTGGCCACCAAGCGCGGCACGGCGTTGGTGTAGGCGTCGTTCCAGCCGCCTACGGCGAGCACGGCGGCTTGGATAGCGCCAATGTCCTCGCACACCGAACCACGCTTCCAATAGGCGTCGCGGTGCGGATGCTGCAGCCAGTCAATCGCCAGCAGGGGCTCGGCGTTCAGGCGCTCCAGCCACATGGCGCGCCATTGGTCACCGACCAAAGCCGGGTCTGGCGGACGGGATGAGTAGCCCAACATGGTGGCCGACCAGCCCAGGTTCTCACCGAGCAAGCAGCCGCCTTTGAAATGGATGTCGTCGCTGTAGCGGTCGTCGGTGGAGCACAGGGTGATGACGGCGTCCAGGCCCTGGGGCTGGCGCGCCGCCACCTGCAGGCCGTTAAAACCGCCCCAGGAGATGCCCATCATGCCCACGCGTCCCGTGCTCCAGGGCTGGGCGACCAGCCAGGCGATCACGTCGTCGGCGTCTTGCAGCTCTTGTTCGCTGTATTCGTCGTGCATCAGGCCGTCGGAGTCGCCGTTGCCGCGCATGTCCACCCGCACGCAGGCGTAGCCGTGGCCGGCCAGGTAGGGGTGGGTCAGGGCGTCACGCACCACGGTGCCGTCGCGCTTGCGGTAGGGCAGGTACTCCAAAATCACCGGCACCGGGTTCTTGGCGGCGTCGGAGGGCATCCAGACGCGGGCGGCGAGCTGGGTGCCGTCTGGCAGGGGGACAAAGACGTTGGGCGTTTCTTTGACTTTGCGCGGGAAGGATTTCACGGTTTTCATGGGAACCTCTGGGTCGGTAATGGGTGCTGTGTCGCCCTGGCCAGCTTATTATTCGCTGCTTTGATGGGGTGCTTTGTTGATGAACGAGTTTTGGACCAGCGGCTGGGTGCGCAAGCTTGTTGTTTCGCTGCGTTGGGCGGTGTGTTTTGCGCCAGTGGCGCTTAGCGCCCACGTGGTGGAAACCGGACATGCGACTGTCAGCCTATCGGGAAAGCAGGTTTTTGTTGCGGTCTCCATACCCGTGGCCGCATTGAGCGGTGCCGATGACAACGCAGATGGCGTGCTTGACGGTTCAGAAATCCAGGCGCACCAAGCCCATTTGATTGCGCAGGTGCAAAGTGGCTTAACGCTGGAGGGCGACGGGCACAAAGCGGTTTGGAGCCAGCTGGTGCTCACTCCTGCGCAGCTGCCCGATGCCCCCGCCGCTGGAGCACCAGTCCCGTCGTCGGCTCCACCGCACATCGTGGCCGTGGGTGCCGCCGCCTGGGACCGAGCACCTGCGGCGGTGACCCTTGACTATGGCTTGTGGAGCCGCACGCCCTTGGCCGGCTTCGAGGCATCTGGGCCGGTGGTGGAAACGCTCAAAGTCAAGGTATCACGCATCCAAGACGGCAACACACTGGCCGAAGAATCAGGCTTTTTGTCGCCACACCAAGCCCGTCTCGAGCTTTTCGCTCCGGTGCAGCGCCATGTAGCCAACTTTGCGCGCCACGGGTTTGACCACATCATGGGCGGTGCAGATCACATCGTGTTTTTGGTGGCGCTGTTGGCAAGCGGCATCAGCGTGCGGCGCTGGGCAGCGTTGCTCACCGCCTTCACCATCGCGCACGGCGTGACCTTTGGCCTGGCCTCTATGGGCTGGGTCAGCGTGCCTGCTGCTTTGGTTGAACCGGCCATTGCCGCGTCCATCGTGGCGGTGTCAGCGCTGCACCTGTTGCGCAGGCAGGTGGCGTTGAAGTGGGAATTGCTACTGGTGTTTGGCCTGGGATTGGTGCATGGCCTGGGCTTTGCGTCTGCCATGGGCGAGGAGGGTACCGGCCCCTGGATTGCCTTCAGTCCCTATCCAGTGTGGAGCATTGTGGGTTTTAACCTCGGCATTGAGGCGGGGCAGTGCGCGGTGGCTCTTGTTTTGTTGGCCTTGGTGCAGGGTTTGCGCCGAGTTTTTCCCCGGCAGGACTCTTCCGTTTGGCAGCGCACTGCGGGTGCTTTGGCTATGGCGATGGGCTTGTTTTGGTTGGTGCAACGTGTGGTCTGAACTGCGCAGTTACGCACTCACGGCGCCCGGGGCCGGCTTCTGAAGGCCCTCAGCTTTTTGCTGCCCAGGGATGGTGTCCACAACTTCGGGCTGAGTCACAATTTAAATAATTACAACAATGTAATTATTTAAATCACGTTTATCAACTAATTCGGTGTAGATTGCGCAACGGCAAACAATCCTTCGTGCTTTGCCCTCCAATTTGCAGCAACCCGGATGGCACGGCTTGAGGCTCCCCAAACCACATTGAAAGTTGAAACGACCATGAAGAATTGGATGCACCTTGCGCTCAGCGCGCTCAGCCTGGTCGTTTTGACCGCCTGTGGCGGTGGCAGCAATAGCAGCGACAGCACTGTGAGCCAAACGCCCACCGGCTTCAGCGTCGAAGGCGGCATTGCGCAAAAAGGCCCTTTGCTTAAGGGCTCGCGCATTACGGTCGCAGAACTCAACCCCTTGAGCTATGCGCCTACCGGCATCAGCTACGACCTGTTGACCAACGACAACATGGGTGGCTTCAATTCATCGGGCATCAATTTCACCCGTCAGCACATCCAAACCTTTGCCCAAGGCTACTACCTCAACGAAATCACCGGCGAGCTCGCCAACGACTCGGTGCTGCTTCAGGCCCAGGGTGACCTCACCATTGACCGGCTGGTCAATGTCAACCTGCTCACCACCCTGTCCGGCCCGCGCATTGTTGCGCTGGTGACCGACAAAACAAACACTTACAAACTCTCCACGTACCGCAACTTTGTCAAATCGCGAACCCAAGCGCAAAAAGAAGTTTTGGCGGCTTTTCGTATTTACAACGGCGCGGACATGATGAGCGGTGACACCAGCACCACCACCGTCACGATCCCTAACAATTTCAGTGAACTCGACATTGCCAGAGACGCTACGCCGAATAAAGTGCTGCTGGCCTTATCGGCCTTGGTGATGAACATCGGTGGCAACGGGGTGGGGGTGAGTCAATTCATCGCCAACTTTCAGCTAGACCTTAGAGACGACGGATTGATCAACGGAACTGCAGGCTCGAGCGCCTTACAAGCGCAGATCAACACGGCTTCTACAGCGGTCAACATGACCACCGTGGCCTCCAATCTCACCAAGTTCTACGCCTCTTCGATCAATTTGAACTCGCTGCTGAGCACCTCCACGTTTACCGCAGCCCAGCTCACGCCATGGGTCGACAGCTCAGGCGGCACGGATCTGGTGGTTGATGGCTTCAAGGCCGTGAGCACGACGGCCACTTCGAACGTGGTGAGTAAATCGTCGGTGGCCTATGTCGCTGGCAGCGACGATGATGGTCAGTGCTTCTCGGTGGGCACGCTCACCAACGTGGCCACCAACGCCACGGGTGCCACCAGCGGTGTCACCGGAACCCTTTATGTTGGCGATGCGGCCAGCACAGCCCCCTTGGCCACCACACCGGTTCTGGTAGCCAAAGGCAAGAGCGTGGTGCTGGGC
>JARXAU010000166.1 GCA_029865675.1 Rhodoferax sp. | reverse complement strand
GTGCGGGTTCAGGATGCGCGGGGCGCGCACCCTGTCGCCAGCGTCTGGCATCAGGCCAGCTTTTCCTTGATGCGTGCCGACTTGCCGCTGCGCTGACACAGGAAGTACAGCTTGGCACGGCGCACGTCACCGCGGCGCTTGACTTCGATGCTGGCGATCAGCGGGCTGTAGCTCTGGAACGTGCGTTCCACGCCTTCGCCGCTGGAGATCTTGCGCACGATGAAGCTGCTGTTGAGGCCGCGGTTGCGCTTGGCAATGACCACGCCTTCGTAGGCCTGCACGCGCTTGCGCGTGCCTTCAACCACGTTAACGCTAACGATGACCGTGTCGCCGGGGGCGAAATCGGGAATGGTTTTACCCAGGCGCGCGATTTCTTCTTGTTCCAAAATTTGGATGAGGTTCATAACTTCTTTCGTGATCTTGCATGCGCCGGCACCAACCATTGGCACCAAATATTCTGAGCACTAAGGCGTAGCATCAAACGGCCAGGCAGAGGATCGATTAGCTCTCCATTATAGCAATTCGTTTTTTCCCGCCCGATCTCTTGCCAAGACCTCCTCATCTTTGGCGCTGAGCCGCCCGGCTGCGCGGGCTGCGGCGACCAGGTCCGGCCGGTGCCGGGCAGTGAAACAAAGCTGCTGGTCGCGGCGCCAACGGGCAATGTTGACATGGTGACCCGATAACAGCACCTCGGGTACTGCCCTACCCTCCCACGCTTCAGGCCGGGTGTAATGCGGACAATCCAACAAGCCGTCAAGCGCCGGGTTGAAACTATCGAAATGGTGGCTGTCAGCATCACCCAAAACGTCGGGCTGCAGGCGTGCGACTGCATCGAGCAAAACCATGGCAGGCAACTCGCCGCCAGACAGAACGAAGTCGCCTACGCTAATTTGCACATCCACATGGGCGTCGATGAAACGCTGATCCACGCCCTCGTAGCGGCCACAGACCAACACGGCACCGTCTCCGCTGGCCATTTTTTGCACCATGCCATGGTCCAGGCGCTGCCCAATGGGCGAGAACAGCACGACCAGCGCGCCTTTTCCCCGCTGAGCGTCAATAACTTCCAGAGTTTTTTGCAATGGCTCGGCCATCATCACCATGCCGGGCCCGCCGCCAAACGGCCTATCGTCAACGCGGCGGTAGTTGCCCACGGCTACGTCCCGCGGATTGAACAAGTGCACATCAACTGCCCCAGAATCGAAAGCCCGGCGAGTGATACCAGTGGTCAAAAACGGTGCGAAAAGCTCTGGAAAAAGAGTGACCACATCGAAGCGCATGGCTTGGAGGGTCAGTAATCAGGCTGCCAATCAACGCGAATGCGTTTGGCCACCAAGTCCACGTCGTCTACAAATGCTGCCACAAAAGGAATCATGCGCTCTTGCAGCTTGTCGCCTTGCAGGTACTCCATCACAAGCACTGTCTGCGGGCCGGCGGAGAGAAGCTCGCGCACTGTCCCCAGCGCCTCGTCTTGGCGATTCACGACATCCAGGCCGATCAAATCAACCCAATAGTACTCATCGGTGTCTGCGGTCGGAAAACTCGAGCGGGCAATGAAGATGCGGCAGCCGCGTAAGGCCTCTGCACCATTGCGATCCAGCACCTCATGGGCACAGGCCACAACGCTGTCTGAGTGTTCTTTGGCCTCTTTTACGGCAAGCTTGGCTACTCCCTCGAAGGTTTTCACACCCCGCTCGGTAGGCAACAAAAACCAGCGCTTGGATGAAAAAAGTGCCTCGGGCTGGGCACTGAACGGCAAGACCTTGAACCAACCCTTGACGCCCCAGGCGTCTGAAATTCGCCCGACTTCGATGGCGTCAGACGGCATTTCAGCAGCTTCAAGCCCTGCGATCATGGAATGCAACAAGAAAAAGTGGGCGCGGATTCCAGAAGCGTGGAACTCGCGCCCATTTGTTGCTTAGGCCGCTGGTGTAGCTGCGCTTTTTGCGGCCT
Organism: Rhodoferax sp.; assembly: GCA_029865675.1. Taxonomy (GTDB): domain Bacteria; phylum Pseudomonadota; class Gammaproteobacteria; order Burkholderiales; family Burkholderiaceae_C; genus Allorhodoferax. The sequence goes on along the minus strand of JARXAU010000166.1, from coordinate 9,108 downwards.
GGCTGATCAAACGCTCCACCGTTGGCGAAGCCTGTGCGCCAACACCTCTCCAGTAGGTCAAACGGTCTTGGGCGATGCGGATGCTTTCTTCATTGGCGGTTGCAATGGGGTTGTAAAAACCAATTCGCTCAATAAAACGGCCATCGCGCCGGGTGCGTTTGTCTGCGACGACAATGCTGAAAAACGGGCGGGCTTTAGCACCACCACGAGCGAGTCGAATGACGACCATGATTGTTCCTTTGGGTGGTTGAAATCAATTTCAACCATAAAATTCAGAGTTGAGACACGCGACTGACCACCCGGTCAGCGACACTCAGAATAGCCCTCGATTATATCTTTTTCTCAAACCATGCCTTTGATTCGCCCCAGCAACGACCACGACCTGTCCGCAATCACGGCGATATACCAGCACCACGTGCTGACCGGAACCGGCACTTTTGAGATGACGCCGCCAACGCATGAGGAAATGCAGCGACGCAGGGAGGACGTTCTGTCCAAGCAACTGCCGTACTTGGTCTTGCAACATCAGGGGGATGTCGTCGGATTTTGTTACTGCAACTGGTTCAAGCCCCGGCCTGCATACCGGTTTTCTGCCGAAGACTCCATCTATCTGGCGCCCATGGCTGCGGGCAAAGGCTGGGGGCGCTTGTTGCTGAACGAATTGATGGCAAGTGCCCAGCGTGCGGGCATTCGCAAGCTCATCGCGGTAATCGGCGACTCGACCAACCATGCCTCCATCGGTTTGCACGTTGCTGCGGGCTTTCGCCATGTAGGCGTTTTGACAGACTGCGGATGGAAGTTTGACCGCTGGCTGGATGTGGTGCTGATGGAATGCCCTTTGGGTGCTGGCAGCGCACTGCCTGCGCCACAATCGGTCGGATGAAAAACAAAACCATTGCCTTATGGGCCACATTCATTGGCGGCCCGCTAGGGCTGCAGCGAATCTATCTGACGGGCCGTTACGACAGCTGGGCATGGATCACGCCAATACCAACTCTGCTCGGTTTGTACGGTGTGCAGCGGGCTCGCGCAATCGGCTTGGACGATCCATTGAGTTGGATTCTGATCCCGATGCTTGGCTTCACATTTTCAGGGTGCGCCATTGCAGCGCTTCGTTACGGCTTAATGGACGCGCAGACCTGGAACCTGCGCTTCAACCCAGGTGCAGATGAACAACACCAAGCCGGGCAAACGCATTGGATGACGGTTTTTGGCCTTGCAAGCGCCCTGTTCATAGGAGCGACGGTACTGATCGCGACGATTGCGTTTAGCTTTCAGCGGTATTTCGAATTCACTGCCTGACAGCTCCGGGATCTTGTTCTCTCCCCGGCGCGCCATCCAGTCGATGGCGCGATAAGAGCATTAGGCTAGTCGCGTAGTCCGTAGCTTTAGCGAAAAATCGCGCAATGTCGCGATGCCGCTTTCCTCAGCGCGGTGGCACCAAGCGGCCAAGTCGGCGGTAAGTTGCTCTCGAGAAACGGCTGTGTTCAGCCACATTTGGCGAAGTTCTTCGCGCATGGTGACCAACTGGTCTAGCACCGGCGAATCCACGCGGGCCAGTGCGAGCTGGCTCATTGCAGACGCTGGAACTTTTTCTACATCGCGGTGAGCCCAAAGCTTGGCAGCTTTAATCACGGCGGAGTCTGCGCTTCGCGCCTTCATGGCTGTCAACTCATTGCGAACTGCCCGCTGCATTTGCTTGGCATATCCCGCCATGATTTCGTAGCGATTGGCAATGAGTGCCTCCAGAGTTTTCTCATCGGCGACCGACCGAATCTCGCCATAAGCTGCCTTGGGCGGTGTCTTCTTCACCCGTGCTAAACCCGCCATTTGAAGCAGGCTGATGTACATCCAGCCTATATCAAACTCATACGGCTTGACCGACAACTTTGCCGACGTGGGGTAGGTGTGGTGGTTGTTATGAAGCTCTTCCCCAGCTATCAAAATCCCCCAAGGAGAGATGTTGGTGCTTGCGTCGGGCGCCTCGAAGTTGCGGTAACCCCAAAAATGGGCCGCCCCATTAATGACACCCGCAGCCATGATCGGCGTCCAAACCATCTGGACCGCCCACACCGACAAGCCGATAGCGCCAAACAAAAACAGGTCAATGACCATCATTAAACCCACACCCTGCCAAGAAAAGCGGGTGTAGAGGTTGCGTTCTACCCAGTCGTTCGGAGTACCGTGCCCATAGCGCGCCATGGTGTCCTTGTTTTTTGACTCGGCGCGGTACAGCTCTGCGCCCTGCAGTAAAACGGTGCGAATGCCATACACATGAGGGCTATGAGGGTCATCCGCCTGCTCGCACTTGGCGTGGTGCTTGCGATGAATAGAGGCCCATTCTTTGGTCACTTGGCCAGTGGTAAGCCACAGCCAAAAACGGAAAAAATGCGAGGCAATAGGGTGCAAATCCAAAGCGCGATGCGCCTGGTGCCGGTGCAAAAAAACCGTCACGCTGATCATGGTCACATGGGTTACGGCCAGCGTAAACAGCACAATTTGCCACCAGCTCCAGGCTAGAGCACCATGGTCAAGCCATTCCATCAGCGCGCTAAGAACGGTCGAATCAGAAAAAAACATGTTTATTCAGTCTCTTTATAGTAACTATATGAAATCGCGTTAGTTGAAGGTCGTATGACCTAACGCAACATTGGCTGCGCCAATTTCGATCCGCAGAGGGTATCGCAGCGACCAATTATGGGCTGAAAAAGCCAAATGCCCCAAACCCGGTAACAAGCGCTACCTTTTTTGCCAAGCAGCGGCAAAAAAGCCATCAGTGCCATGGCGCTGGGGCCAGAGGCGCAAATACAACTGCCCACCCTCACCACCACTGCAGAGCGATGAGGCGTTAGCGACTTTGAGGCCTTCGAGCACTTGCCCCGCCACCAGCGGTTCGAAATCGAGGTTGGCTAAAGAGAACGCAGCAGCGATGTCCTCGTTCTCTTGCGGCAACACGCTGCAGGTGGCGTACACCAAGCGCCCGCCGGATTTAATCAGCCGCGACGCACTTTGCAAAATGGTCGCCTGCTTGAGGGCCATTTCCTCCACGGCCTGCGGGCTTTGGCGCCATTTCAGATCGGGGTTGCGTCGCAAAGTGCCCAATCCGGTGCAGGGAGCGTCGACCAGCACCCGGTCAATCTTGCCGGACAAGCGTTTAACACGCTCATCCCGCTCGTGCGCAATCGCCGCCGGGTGCACATTGGACAAACCGCTGCGCGCCATACGGGGCTTGAAGGAGTCGAGCCGGTGCGCCGAGGTGTCAAACGCATACAGGCGTCCGGTGCTGCGCATCGCAGCGCCAATGGCCAGCGTCTTGCCGCCCGCACCGGCACAAAAGTCCACCACCATTTCGCCCCGCTTGGCGTCGAGCAGCAAGGCCAGCAACTGCGAACCTTCATCTTGCACTTCAAAGTCGCCGCGCAAAAAACTTTCGCTTTTGTTCAGCGCCGGTTTGCCTGCAATGCGCAAGCCCCAGGGAGAATAGGGTGTTGCCACGGCCTTGATACCGGCCTTGGCCAGCTCTTTTTGCACGTCGGCGCGCTTGGCTTTGAAGTCGTTGACGCGCAAATCCAGGCCCGCACCTCGGTTCAACTGCTCCACCAATGGCCAAAACTCGTCGCCCAATTGGTCTTTCAGCGGTTGCACCAGCCACTCAGGCAGGTTGTGGCGGTGGCGCTCCATCAAGTCGGCAGGCGTGACCTTCTCGCAGGCGTCGAGCCAATGGGTCTCTTGCTCGGTCAGCGCACTGCGCAAAAAATCTCCGGGGCCATAGAAACCAAGAATCGCCAGACGGCGTTCTTTGGGGCCGCTGCCCGAAGGTGCTAGGTGGTCAAACAGAAGCTTCTTGCGCAAAACCGTGTAGACGGTCTCTGCCAGCGTGGCGCGTTCGCGGGGACCCAGGCCCCGGTGGTCGCGAAAAAAACGGGAAACGATAGCGTCAGCGGGGTGGTCAAATTTAAGCGTGAGCCGGACCAACTCGGCGCAGGCTTCTAATAGAGCTTTTGGATGCATAAGAGGCCATTGTCCCATGAGCGAAGAAAATCTACCCCCTCTGCCGCGCGCCCAGCCCGGCGTTTACCGCCACTACAAGGGCAACTTGTACCAAGTAATCGACACCGTGCGCCACAGCGAGACCTTGGAGCCGATGACGCTTTACCGCGCCTTGTACGGTGCGCAAGGACTGTGGGTGCGCCCGGCGGCCATGTTCGAGGAGACGATGGATGTGGGCGGGGTCCCGACGGTGCGGTTTCAGCGGGTGGGGGATTCGCCCGCCTGAGCCTGGCGCTGCGCTAGCCATTTCCGAATTGCGCGGGGGTAAATCTGGTGCTCGGTGGCCAGTACCCTTTGCGCCAGGGATTCAGCGGTATCGTGCTCGAGCACCGGCACTACAGATTGTTCGAGGATCGCCCCGGCATCTAGCTCGGCACTGACGTGGTGGACGGTTGCGCCCACAAATTTGCAAGCCGCGTCTATGGCGCGCTGGTGGGTGTGCAAACCCGGAAACGCCGGCAACAAGGACGGATGGATGTTGAGCAAACGCCCGGCGTGCACCGCCACAAAACTGGCGGTCAAGATGCGCATGAAACCCGCCAACACCACCAAACACCGCCGCTCTGGCTGGTCGTAACGGCTGATGGCAGCGGCGAGCGCCTGGCCGAAGGCGTCGCGGTTGGCGAAGGCGCTGTGCTCCAGCACCCGGGTGGCAATGCCCTGCGCACGCGCCAGCTGCAGCCCCCCGGCACCTCGTTTGTTGCTAATCACCGCCACCACCTGCGCGCCGAAGCGCGCTTCCCAAGCCTCCTTCTGCGCGGCGCGGACGATGGCAGCCATATTGGAGCCGCCGCCTGAGATAAGAATGACGATAGGTTGGAGGTTGGCTTGCATGCGGCTGCCATTATCGTGAGCCGCGGAAGAAAAATGTCGCGGCGTGGACACGCAAAAAAGAACGGTCGTGCTAAAAACGCAGTAGTTCGCTTTGGACCTCAACCGCATTGACTAATTGGAGCGCCCGCTATGGATTTGGCCTTTACCACCGAAGAACAAACATTTCGCGAAACCATTCGCGCCTGGGTCGGGGAAAACTTGCCCTCCGACATCTCCCAGAAGGTGCACAACGCGGTGCATCTGACGCGCGAAGACATGCAGCGCTGGGGAAAGATCCTAGGGAAAAAGGGCTGGCTTGGCCATGCCTGGCCTACCGCGTTTGGCGGACCCGGCTGGAATGCCATTGAGAAACACCTGTTTGAAGAAGAATGCGCCTTGGCCGGCGCCCCGCGCGTGGTGCCGTTTGGCCCGGTAATGGTGGCGCCGGTGATCATGGCTTTTGGCAACGCCGAGCAGCAACAGCGCTTTTTGCCCGGCATTGCCAGCGGCGACGTTTGGTGGAGCCAAGGTTACAGCGAGCCAGGTTCGGGCTCGGACCTGGCGTCGCTCAAAACCAAGGCTGAGCGGGTCGGAGACAAATACATTGTCAACGGCCAGAAAACCTGGACCACGCTGGGCCAATTCGGCGAATGGATTTTTTGCCTGGTGCGCACCAGCAACGAAGGCAAACCGCAAACTGGCATCAGCTTTTTGCTCATCGACATGAAGTCGCCCGGCGTCACCGTGCGCCCCATCGTCTTGCTTGACGGCACAGCCGAGGTGAACGAAGTGTTCTTTGACAACGTCGAAGTACCGGCCAACAACCTGATTGGCGAAGAAAACAAGGGCTGGAATTACGCCAAATACCTGCTGGCCCACGAGCGCACTAATATTGCCGACGTCAATCGCGCCAAGCGCGAGTTGGAGCGACTCAAGCGCATCGCCAAGGCTGAAGGCCTGTGGGACGACACACGGTTTCGCGATGAAATCGCCAAGCTCGAAGTGGACGTGATTGCGCTGGAGATGATGGTCTTGCGCGTGCTGGCGGCCGAAAAATCGGGCAAGCAAAGCATGGACATTGCTAGCCTGCTCAAAATCCGTGGCAGCGAGCTGCAGCAGCGCTACAGCGAGCTGATGATGCTAGCCGCCGGGCCTTTCGCCCTGCCCTTGATTCGCGAGGCCATGGAAGCTGGCTGGCAAGGCGACTCGGTGGGCCACGCCCACTGCGCGCCGCTGGCATCGACCTATTTCAATATGCGCAAAACCACGATTTACGGCGGCAGCAACGAAGTGCAGCGCAACATCGTCTCGCAATTCGTGCTCGGCTGACCGCATCGCGCTCCCGACACCAACCCCCCATCAAGGACAAGACCATGGATTTCGATTTTTCTGACGACCAAGAACAACTGCGCGACGCGGTACGCAAATGGGTGGACAAGGGCTATAGCTTTGATCGCCGCCGCGCCGCCGAAAAAGCCGGTGGCTTTGACCGCGTCGCCTGGGGCGAACTGGCCGAACTCGGCCTGTGCGGCCTCTACGTCCCCGAAGACGACGGTGGCCTGGGCATGGGCCCGGTCGAAGGCATGGTGGTGATGGAAGAGCTGGGGCGCGGCATCGTGCTCGAGCCGCTAACCCAGGCGCTGATCGCCGGCGCCGTTATCGCCAACTATGCCGATGCAGCCACCAAAGCCACGTGGCTGCCGCGCATCAGCAGCGGCGAAGCCCTGGTCGTACTGGCCTACCAGGAGCCTGGCGCGCGCTACGCGCTGGGCCGTTGCAAAGCGGTCGCTGTGGCCACAGGCAGCGGCTACCAGCTCACTGGTCACAAAAGCGTGGTGCCGGTGGGCGACCAGGCTGATGCGCTGTTGGTGCCCGCGTTGCTCGACGGCAAAACCGCCCTGTTCTTGGTTGAGCGCAGCGCCAGCGGCGTTGCCTGCAAGGGCTACGGCACGCAAGACGGCAGCCGCGCCGCCGAAGTGCAATTGACCGATGCGCCAGCCACCTTGGTCACTGCCGACGGGCAAACGGCGCTAGAGCACGCGGTGGACATTGGCATTGCCGCCACCTGCGCTGAGGCCGTGGGCGTGATGGACAAAGCCATGGCCATCACCGCCGAATACCTGATGACGCGCAAGCAATTTGGCGCCGTGATCGGCAGCTTCCAGGCCCTGCGCCACCGTGCCGCCGACATGAAGATGGAACTTGAACTGGCGCGCTCGATGAGTTTTTACGCCAGCCTCAAGCTCAACGCCCCCACCGCAGAGCGCCGCGCCGCCATGGCCCGCGCCAAGGTTCAATTGGGCGCGTCTATGCGCTTTGTGGGTCAGCAGGCCGTGCAATTGCACGGCGGCATTGGCGTGACCAACGAGTACATCGTGAGCCACTACTTTAAAAAGCTCACGCAGATGGAAATGACCTTCGGTGACAGCCTGCACCATCTGGGCGAAGTGTCTGCGCGCATGGAAGACAAGGCCGGCGTGTTTGCCTAATTGCAGCACAAGACCAAGCTTCCGGTGCAATTCGAAATCACAGCAGTCACAAGGGAGGCCCTGTAGGCGTGGATCAAGCTGGCGGCATTGAAATCCGAAAACCTCCTTTTTTCGAGCAGGCTCCACGATTCACCCCATCTGGGTGCTTGGCAGTACGCCCGGGTTCTTGGGCACTGGGTGGACGCGCTTGGTCTGGATCGTTCCGAGCATGGAACCCATTCGATTCGCAGGACCAAGGCGACGTTCATTCACCGACGCACCAAGAACCTTAGAGCAGTACAACTTTTGCTTGATCACGCCAAGCCGGAGTGGACCGTCAGGTACTTGGGCATCGAGGTCGATGACGCTCTCGAAATCACCGAGCAAACTGAAATCTGCGGGTCACCGGTAGCGGCCCTGATTCCGACCTCGGGGCTTCCGCCTTGAATGGCAGCTATGTGGCGACCGTAGGGACCGGTGCCTGCGGCTAATGCAGACACGCAAGCTTCTCCCCAAAAATTTTTCGTTCGTAGTACACGTTCGTTCTTATCTTTTTTGCCGTCATTATTCAGTTGCGGCGTAGAGCAAGGATGCCCAGCGGCTTAAGCGTGATTTCATCTAGCCTCGTTAGCCTTGAGGCATGGAAAAATTCAATGCAAAGCGGTTGCGGGTGCATTCCTTGATGCTAGGCCTTGTGTTGGCATGTGCCAGTGCCAGTGCCAGTGCAAGTGCAAGTGCCAGTGCCAAGGCCACCGACACCAGTCCTTCACAAGAGCTGGCGCGTTGGCAGCAGCAGGCGCAGCAGCCTGCCAGTGCGCAGCGTGGGCAGGCGCTCTGGGCGCGTCAGCAAGGCGACTGGTCTTGCGCATCGTGTCATGGTGAGCCGCCCGTGCGCGACGGGCGCCATGCATCAACCCACAAACACATCGCACCACTGGCACCGGCCATCAATCCGCAACGGCTGACAGATCAGGCCAAGGTGGACAAATGGTTTAGACGCAATTGCAAGGATGTTTTCTCGCGTGAATGCACCGCCCAAGAGAAAGCCGATGTCATCGCTTACCTGATCTCATTGAAATGAACAAACGCCTTTGCTTCTTGATCGTCTTGTCAATGACAGGACTTACCCACGCCGATGACCCTCGCATGCCGGCCCAGGTGCCCGAGCGCTATACGGCTGAATGCGCAGCCTGTCATGTGGCCTACCCGCCGGGCTTTTTGCCAGCCCAATCCTGGCAACGGATCATGGGTGGCCTGGAAAAGCATTACGGCAGTGATGCAACGATGGACGCAGACAGCGTGCGTCAAATCAGTGCCTGGCTGATTGAGCACAGCGCAACAGGTCGTCGCGTACGCGAAGCGCCTGCGCAGGACCGCATCACCCGTTCTAGCTGGTTTGTACGAGAGCATCGCAAGGTTGATCCCAGCACGTGGCAGCACCCCAAAGTGCGCAGTGCAGCTCAGTGCCAAGCTTGTCATTTGCAGGCAGCTCAAGGACAGTTTGATGACCATGAGATTCGCTTACCCCGTTGACCCATTTTGAAACTTGGCTTCTTTATGAACACTGACACCCGAATCACACTGAGCGCCACCGCAGGTGTACCAACCCGTCGCACTGTGGACGCTTTCATGCGGGTCTGGCATGTCTTGTTGGCATTGTCTTTTCTGGGGGCCTACATCACCGCTGACATGGAGCGACTGCGGCTTGTGCATGTGGTGCTGGGCTACACCGCCTGCGGCTTGTGGTTTGTTCGGCTACTTTGGGGCTTTGTGGGGC